>NZ_JBFRYH010000024.1:0-29317 GCF_040984445.1 Streptococcus handemini | reverse complement strand
GTTTCTTGTTTTCTTTCTCAGAGGTTGTTTCATCATGATTGAGCCACTTATAATAGCCTGAACGTGAGACTTTCAGAATCTGGCATAAAATAGAGATAAGACTATCTGGGTGTTCATCATGGTAATCCCTAATAGCTTGGAACTTCTCTAGGTGCTTTCCCACTCTTAGCGACGGTTTCGCCGTTTTATTTCCTCCAACTTTTTTAGAAGACCTACCTCCATTTCCAAATAACGATTCCGTTCTTCTAGTTGCTTGATTTTGAGTTGAAGTTCTTCAGCTTCAGTGAGGTTTGGCTTGCTTTCTAGTCCTTTTCCTCTACGATCCACCAATCCTTGAGCTCCCTCACTCTCAAACTTCCGTACCCATGAATACACCTGTTGATAGGAGGTGTCAAACTTCTCAATGGCTGACTGGTAATCTTTCTCATGCGCGATGGTGTAGTTGACAATCTCAAGTCGTTCTTCAAAGGTGGTCTTGCGTTCTTTGTTCATACGGCTGTGTCCTTTACTTGTGGATGTTAATTCTTTACCACTAGTATACCGTTTTATCCAGCTTCTGAGAACATAAGGGTCAGAGATATGATAGTTTGAACAGATACCTCTTAAGGAACCTTTACCAGCTAGATAGTCTTGAACAGCTTGTTCTTTTAACTCAGACGAATAGTGTTTCCAAGTTCGACTCTCCTTAAGACCGTCTATACCGAACTCCTCATATTTCATTTTCCAAGACTGGATTGTTTGATGATCGACCTGATAGTGTTTACTAAGTTGGGTAAGCGACTGTTCTTGGTGAAGTAATAAGCAAACAATTTCTAACTTTTCTTCTACTGATTTTGGACTTCTTTTGGACATGTGAAAACTCCCCTTATAGTGTCTAGTGAATTTTGGTTTTTTCACTGTCTACTATATGGGGAGTATATCAGTTTCAGAGAGTTTTACTATACTATTGCAAATTCAATTTTTTTGTCATGATGTAGTAGGTACCGAAGTAGTAACCAACAGCAAGAACGATGCTGATGATGATACCTAAGAGTGAGTGAACAGCTAATGTGACACTGTCTCCTGGAACGCCTGTTGCTACAGCGAGAATAGCTGAAATAAGTCCTTCTACAAAGTTGATACCAAAGTAAAAGACAACGGCTAGAAGTGTACGGTAGTCCTTAAATAATTGACCGAGAGAAATAGCGAAGTAGATCAAGAGGATAGAATGAATGGTACCGACAATGAGATCAACCGCATAACTAATACCAAAATTCATGCCAGTAAATTCTTTATACGCTTCATTGAATTCTTTTACGAATTCAGGAAGATGCTCATTGAGCATCGAACCAAATGTAATATAGGAAATAAGCAAAATGCAAAGGATTGTAGCGATTCCAGATAAGGTACTCCAAATAAAGGCAGCGGTCAATTTACTAAGGATAATCTGGTGATTAGTAACAGGAAGAGTCATGGTTAGGTATCCTTGGCGACCGTAGACATTTTTTCTAAAGCGTTTGATAATGAGAAAGAAGGTTGACAGGAAGAGGCCTGCAATGATGACTGCAAAACCGATAATAATAGCACCAAATAGGATCCCTTCTAAGGTATTAGCTAGTGAAATACCAATTTCTGTGTCACTAATCGTTCTTTCTGGTCGGTGGATAATATTTTGAATCCAGAAGCCGAGGACGACAGAGAGCAATCCAGCTGTAGCATACAGTCCTAGATACCATTTTCCAACTGCTTTAAATTCATATTTTAATAACTTTCCAAACATAGGAATCTCCTTTACTAAGCCTTGAATTCACGGCGGAAAAGTTCATCGATGGATTCTCCGCTTTCAATTCGTAGGTCATCGACATCGCTATGACGGATCACATTGCCGTACTGGAGAAAGATGACTTCATCGAGAATTTGTTCGACATCTGAAATCAAATGAGTTGAAATCAGTACAGAAGAGGTTGGAGAATAGTTGTTGATAATCGTCCGCAAGATATAATCGCGGGCAGCAGGATCAACGCCGCCAATCGGCTCATCAAGGATATAGAGAAGAGCCTGACGACTCATAACTAAAATCAACTGCACCTTTTCCTTGTTTCCTTTTGATAAATGCTTGATACGGCTGTTGAGCTCAATGTTGAGGTCTTGAAGCAGGTGAAGCGCACGCGCCTCATCAAAATCCGCATAGAAGTCCTTAAATAAGTCAATCGCTTCTGTAATTCGCATGTGTTCATCTAAATAGGTCGTATCAGGAAGGTAGGATACAATCTGCTTGGTTTCGGGAGATGGTTTGCGACCATTGATTAGGATTTGCCCATATTCTGGCTGAAGAAGCCCATTGAGCAATTTAATCAAGGTTGTTTTTCCAGAACCATTGGGTCCGAGTAAGCCAATGATTTTTCCAGCTGAAAATTTGAGGTTGACATTGTTTAGTGCAACTAATCTGCTGTATAATTTTGAGACTTGCTGAAGCTCAACGAGAGTAAAATTCTTTTCCATATTTTTATTCTCCTTTTAGATAATGTTCCAACTGCTGAACCAATTCCTCTTGTTTAAAACCTAGGTCAAGCATATTGGTTACAAAGTTCTCCAATTCGTCTTTAGCTAGGCTAGCTCTCGTTTGATTGATCAGATCCTGATTATCTGTTACGAAGCGTCCTGTTGTGCGGACTGAATAAACAAAGCCCTCGCTTTCGAGATCAGATAAGGCACGTTGAACAGTATTGGGATTAACTCCAGCAATTTCTGCTAAATCACGCACGGTTGGTAGTTTGTCCCCGGATTGGAGTTGGTGAGTCACAATTTGCAACTTGATGGTATTGGCAATCTGGATATAGATTGGGAAGTTGTTATCAAATTTCCAAGCCATGGTAGTTCCTTTCTTTTTATGAATAATGATAGATAGAACCTGTGTCTTTGTCTTATGTATATAATGCAATATTCCTTTCTAAAATGCAAGAATTATTTTCGATTATCGTAAAAATTGTTCAAACTCTTGTTCCTAGCTTATCCTGCTAAGCTGAAAACCGATAGTAGCAAGGGGATTTTTTTTGGTGTATAATGGTATATATACTATGTTCATGAAAAAGAAATAGGATACGAAGGAGGAGCTATGTTAGCACAATTAGATACCAAGACCGTCTATAGTTTTATGGATAGCATGATCACGATTGAGTCTTATGTTGCGCGTGCGAAAGAAATGGGCTATACGCACTTAGGCATCATGGATCGGAATAATCTGTACGCTGCATATTCCTTTATAGAAGCGTGTGAAAAAGCAGGGCTTCAACCAGTCATTGGGTGTGAAATAGAGTGGCAGGTGTCTGCAGATGAACAAATTGTGATTCAGTTTATTGCAAAAAATACCGAAGGCTATCAAAATCTCTTGAAAATTTCGACAGCCAAGATGATGGGGGAAAAAGAATTTGATCGGATTCGTCCTTATCTAGCAGGCATTGCTCTGATTATCCCCTATTTTGAAGGAATCGAATTCTATGATTTGGGAGTTGATTTTTATATTGGAGTGCATGCAGCAACACCAGCAATTCAGTCCAATCGTCCCTTGATTCCCTTACATACCGTGAGGTATTTTGAAGAACGTCAAGTTGAAGTCTTACAGGTCCTTCATGCCATTCAAGACAATATCCCCCTCAATCAAGTCACTCAGTTGGTCTATAACCAAGCATTGTTAAGCCCAGAAAGTTTAGAAGCAATTTTTCAGCAACGATTTCCAACAGCTATTGAGGAGTTGAATCGCTTAGTAGCAAGGATTTCCTATCAGCTTGATAAAAACTTGAAATTGCCTCGCTTTAATCGGGAGCGCTTAGCAGTGGAGGAACTGCGTGAAAAGGCTGAGGAAGGCTTGCGAATAAGAGGGATTGATTATCCTGTCTATCAAGAGCGTCTGCAACAGGAACTAGCAGTTATCCATCAAATGGGTTTTGACGATTATTTTTTAATTGTCTGGGATCTCTTGCGGTTTGGACGCAGTCAGGGTTATTACATGGGGATGGGGCGCGGTTCTGCGGTCGGAAGTTTAGTGGCTTATGCCTTACAGATTACAGGTATTGACCCGGTCAAACACAACCTACTCTTTGAGCGATTTTTAAATGTCGAGCGCTTTAACATGCCCGATATTGATATTGATATTCCAGATATTCACCGTGGAGATTTTATCCGTTATGTGCAGGAGCGTTATGGCAGTTTTCATGCAGCGCAGATTGTGACCTACTCGACTTTTGGTGCTAAGCAAGCGCTACGGGATGTCTTAAAGCGCTATGGGATACCAGAATATGAAGTCGGCACAATCACAAAGAAGATTTCTTTTCGAGATACTTTGACAACAGCCTATGAGCGAAATGCTGCCTTTAGGCAACTCATCAATAGCAAAATAGAATATCAAAAATCCTACGCCATAGCTCAGCAAATTGAGGGGCAACCAAGGCAGACTTCGATTCATGCGGCGGGTGTCGTGATGAGTGATGAAGAATTGACTGATACCATTCCGTTAAAATCAGGCGAGGACATGCTGATTACTCAGTATGATGCTCATGCGGTAGAAGCCAATGGACTATTAAAAATGGATTTTTTAGGCTTACGAAATCTAACCTTCGTTCAAAAAATGGCAGAAGCAGTAGAGGAAAAATATGGCAAGAAAATCGTGATTTCAGACATTGATTTAGAAGATTCAGAGACCTTGAAACTCTTTGCCAAGGGGCAAACAAAAGGAATTTTCCAGTTTGAGCAGCCAGGAGCAATTCATCTCCTAAAAAGCGTACAGCCGAGCCGATTTGAGGATATTGTTGCAACGACAAGTTTGAACAGACCGGGAGCAAGTGACTATTCAGATAATTTTGTCAAACGCAAGCATGGTCAAGAACCAGTAGATGTATTAGATGAATCGCTTGCCGATATTCTGCGGCCGACTTACGGCATCATGCTTTATCAAGAGCAGGTCATGCAGATTGCCCAGCGTTTTTCTGGTTTTACACTTGGAAAGGCTGATTTATTGCGTCGTGCCATGTCTAAGAAAAATAAGGCTGAAATGCAGAGTATGGAAGCTGATTTTCTCGCAGGAGCACTTGAACAGGGGCATGATGAGGAGAGGGCAAAAACGATTTTTGCCATGATGGCAAAATTTGCGGGCTATGGTTTTAACCGTAGTCATGCCTATGCCTATTCAGCTTTAGCCTTCCAATTAGCCTACTTTAAAACCCATTATCCCGATGTCTTTTTTGACATCATGTTGAATTATTCAAGTAGGGATTACATTTCAGACGCCCTGCAGTTTGATTTTCAGGTAGCTCCTGTTACAATCAATAGCATTCCTTACCATGATAAGTTTGAGGGCAACAAGATTTACATGGGGCTCAAGAACATTAAGGGACTTCCAAAAGACTTGGCCTTTTGGCTCATTGAGGCGCGTCCCTTCAAGAGCGTGGAGGATTTTATTCTGCGTCTACCTGCTAATTTTAAAAAACAAGATACCTTAAATCCCTTGATTCAGCTTGGTTTGTTTGATTCATTTGAACCAAATAGGAAGAAAATTTTGGAAAACTTAGATAATCTTTTCGTTTTTGCGGATACCTTTGGTAGTTTCTTCTCAGAGGAAAATTATAGTTGGCAAGAAGCAGAAGATTACAGTGATAGTGAGAAGTTTAGTTTAGAGCAGGCGATTATTGGTGTTGGAATGAGTCCGCATCCTTTGCTACGTATAGCAAAATCGACGAACAGGCCTCATACTCCATTTGGCGAATTAGTAGCTGGAAATGCTGTTACGATTCTGGGACAAATTCAGTCCATCCGTGTGATTCGCACCAAGAAAACAGGTCAGCAAATGGCCTTTATCCAAGTGAGCGACACCAAGAAGAAAATAGATGTCACCCTCTTTCCAGAAACCTATCAACGCTATCAAAGCCTTTTGAAAGAGGGGGATATTGTCTATCTGATTGGGAAGGTTCAAGAAAGAGATGGTCAATTGCAGCTAGTCTTAGAGAATTTAGAACAGCCCAATGCGGAAAAATTTTGGATTTTGCTGGAAAATAGGAAATATGATCAGGAAATCGCAAGAATTTTGGCTGCCTATCCAGGGACAATTCCAGTCGTTCTTCATTATCAAGATGGTAATCAAACAGTGCAATTAGAACAGATTTTCGTCCAAAAATCAGAGGAATTACAGACTCGTTTACAGGAATTTTCAATGAAAACGGTTTTTCAGTAAAAAATAGCAAAAAGTCAAGCATACTGGGGTTAAATGTGGTATAATGGTACAGTTAAAAATGAAAAAAGGAGCATTAGTTAAATGAAACGTATTGCTGTTTTGACTAGTGGTGGTGACGCCCCTGGTATGAACGCTGCCGTTCGTGCAGTGGTTCGTAAAGCAATTTCAGAGGGGATGGAAGTCTTCGGGATTAACTATGGTTATGCCGGAATGGTTGCTGGAGATATTTTCCCTCTTACAAAAGTAGGAGTAAGCGGTATTCTTGGTACTGGTGGGACCATGCTATACTCGGCTCGCTATCCAGAGTTTGCTCAATTGGAAGGTCAATTAAAAGGAATTGAGCAGTTGAAAAAACATGGGATTGAAGGAGTCGTTGTTATCGGTGGTGATGGATCTTACCACGGTGCGATGCGCTTGACAGAGCACGGATTCCCTGCAATTGGTATCCCAGGAACGATTGACAATGATATTCCAGGTACAGACTTTACCATCGGTTTTGATACAGCTTGTATGACAGTTATGGATGCGGTTGATAAAATTCGCGATACAGCCATGAGTCATCGTCGTACATTTGTTGTAGAGGTAATGGGGCGCCACGCAGGGGACATTGCTCTTTGGACAGGTATTGCGATTGGTGCAGATGAAATTATTGTGCCAGAAGAAGACTTCAAGATTGAAGATGTGGTTGCCAATATCCGTAAGGGTTATGAAAAAGGGAAGAACCACAATATCGTTATGCTTGCTGAAGGAGTTATGTCAGCAGATGAATTTGCTAGAAAATTGAAAGAAGCTGGTGATACGAGTGACCTTCGTGCGATTGAGCTTGGTCATATCCAACGTGGTGGTCGTCCAACCGTCCGCGACCGTGTCTTAGCATCACGCCTGGGTGCTTATGCAGTAGAACTGTTAAAAGAAGGGAAAGGCGGTCTCGCAGTTGGTGTTCACAAAGATGACCTCGTTGCTAATCCAATCCTTGGTTCAAAAGAAGAAAGTGCTCTCTTCTGCCTAGGTGAAGATGGTAAGATAGTTGTCAACAACCCTCATAAAGGGGATGCGAAACTAGCTGGCTTGGCTCGTAGCTTGTCTCGTTATTAAACGTCTATAATCGTTAACAGTTAATTGGAAACTTGTCGCAAAAAAGGAGAAAAAAACAAATCATGAATAAACGCGTAAAAATTGTTGCTACATTAGGTCCTGCGGTTGAAATCCGTGGTGGTAAAAAATTTGGTGAAGATGGTTATTGGGGTGAAAAATTAGACGTTGAAGCCTCAGCTCAGAAAATTGCTGAATTGATCAAAGAAGGGGCAAACGTATTCCGTTTCAACTTCTCACACGGTGACCACCAAGAGCAAGGTGAGCGTATGGCAACAGTACGTCGTGCGGAAGAAATTGCTGGTCAAAAAGTCGGTTTCTTGCTTGATACAAAAGGTCCTGAAATCCGTACAGAATTGTTTGAAGGGGATGCAAAAGAATACGAGTATACAACTGGTGAAACACTTCGTGTTGCAACAAAACAAGGAGTCAAATCAACTCGTGAAGTGATTGCCTTGAACGTTGCAGGTGCTCTTGACATCTATGACGACGTTGAAGTTGGAAAACAAATCCTTGTTGACGACGGTAAACTTGGTCTTCGTGTTTTTGCAAAAGATGATGCAAAACGTGAGTTTGAAGTAACAGTTGAAAATGATGGCGTTATCGCTAAACAAAAAGGTGTAAACATTCCTTACACTAAAATTCCTTTCCCAGCTCTTGCTGAGCGTGATAATGCGGACATCCGTTTCGGTCTTGAGCAAGGCTTGAACTTCATCGCGATTTCATTTGTTCGTACTGCAAAAGATGTGAATGAAGTACGTGCTATCTGTGAGGAAACTGGAAATGCTCACGTGAAATTGTTTGCTAAGATCGAAAACCAACAAGGTATTGATAATATCGACGAAATCATCGAAGCAGCAGATGGTATCATGATTGCTCGTGGTGATATGGGGATCGAAGTACCATTTGAAATGGTTCCAGTTTACCAAAAAATGATCATCACGAAAGTGAATGCAGCTGGTAAAGCAGTTATCACAGCAACAAATATGCTTGAAACAATGACTGAAAAACCACGTGCAACTCGTTCAGAAGTATCAGATGTATTCAATGCTGTTATCGATGGAACAGATGCGACAATGCTTTCAGGTGAGTCAGCAAATGGTAAATATCCGGTTGAGTCAGTTCGTACAATGGCAACAATTGCGAAAAATGCGCAGACTCTCTTGGAAGAATACAGTCGTTTGGATGCCTCAACATTTGAACGTACAAGCAAGACAGAAGTTATTGCTTCTGCCGTTCGTGATGCGTGTCACTCAATGAATATCAAATTGGTTGTAACGGTTACTGAAACTGGATTCTCAGCACGTTCTATTTCGAAATACCGTCCAAATGCTGATATTTTGGCTGTTACCTTTACAGAAGAAGTTCAAAAATCATTGATGATTAACTGGGGAGTTATTCCAATTGTGACTGATAAACCAGCTTCTACAGATGATATGTTTGAATTGGCAGAACGTGAAGCAATCAAGGCTGGACTTGTTCAATCAGGTGACGACATTGTCATTGTTGCAGGTCTTCCAGTTGGTGTTGCAGGTTCAACCAACACAATGCGTGTTCGTACTGTAAAATAAAGCAAAGCATAAGCCTTCATGGTTCAAGAACTACTTGTTCCTAAGGCTTTTTTACTTGCATAGTCATGTAAAGGAGAACTATGAAAACGAAACCTATGATGCGATTTTCACTCTTGGTGATTTCCATTTTTTTAATGTCTCACTTGGCTATTGCTCCAGCCATTCCAAAGCTATACGAATACTATCATGCGCGGAATGCGAGTATTGGTCTTGCTTCGGTAGAGAGCTTGGTAACAGTCCCAGCTATGATGATTACGATTACGGTCTTGCTTAGTAATTTAGTGGTTTCTTGGTTAGGGACAAAGAAAACAGTTTTGTTGGGTTTGGGCTTGATTGGTCTATTTGGTATCTTACCGACTTTTTTAACTTCTTTTCCTCTTATATTTTTAAGTCGTTTGTTGTTAGGAGTAGGAATTGGACTCTATAATTCGCTGTCTATCAGTTTGATTAGCGATTTTTACGAGGGCGAAATGCGGGCTCGTATGATTGGCTTTCGGACGGCTTTTCTCAATATCGGAAAGGCCTTAACAACCTTTATAGTGGGTTCTATTTTATTAGTAGGAGTTCACTATACCTTTTTGGTATACTTACTCGCCTTCCCTGTTCTTATTCTTTTTTACCTCTACGTTCCTGAGTCTCATCATCCTCAAGCGACGGTCAAAGAATCTCTCGTATGGAATCAGAAGGTAGGATTGGTTGTAGCTTTGACCTTCCTCGTTGGAATCAGCTATATTGGGGCAACGATTAAAATTCCAAGTTTACTGGTAACGAAATATGGTTTTTCAACGACCTTATCAAGTCAGTTGCTCACCATTTTAGCTCTCAGTGGTATTGTGACAGGCTGTTTCTTTGGGTCAATTTTAAAAAAATTGGGCAATTCCACCCTTTTTGTTGTGTTGATTTCCATGGGATTGGGTAATTTTCTCTTTACCCTACCCGTTCATTTCCCTCTGTTTGTTCTTGCTAGTATCTTAGTAGGGATGAGTTTTGTTGGCATTATGTCGTTTAATTTTTACTATATTTCGAAGCAATTTCCGCAAGAGCAAGTCCATTTTGTAACGAGTCTAGCCATTACGGGTGGAAATATCGGAGTCGTTCTAACACCGATTTTTCTGACAAAATTATTGGAAAAATTCCAGATTGAAACCTTCATTACTCCATTTTATATGAGTAGTGGATTGATGGTTCTGGCTTGTCTGTTAGCTTACGCTTTATTTCGGTCGAAAAACAATATCCATAGCCAGCCATAGCTTACGTAATACATAAATTTATTTTTTAATAATATTCATCCTTGACTTGGAGTACACTCCAAGTGGTATACTAATACTAGTTTTGTAAAGAAAGTGAGGAAAGTTAATGAAAACAGCAATTTTTGAAAAGGCTGGATTGATGATTATTGGTGAAGTTGATAAACCACAAATTCAAGAAAAGGATGATGTGATTATCAAGATTGTCCGGGCTTGTGTTTGTGGGTCAGATCTTTGGTCTTACTCACACGGTGATGATAAGGCGGCGCATTCTATCAATTCAGGACACGAGGCCTTAGGAATAGTAGAAGAGGTTGGAAGCGAGATTACTACCGTCAAACCAGGCGATTTTGTCATTGTACCGTTTACGCATGGTTGTGGGCATTGTGATGCCTGTCGTGCAGGATTTGACGGGACTTGTGATAATCACCCTGCGCCTACTAACTGGGGAGGTGGCTTCCAATCTGAATACTTGCGCTTCCATTATGGAAATTGGGCTTTGATTAAGGTACCAGGACAGCCGTCTGACTATTCAGAAGGGATGCTCAAGTCTCTTCTTACTCTGGCAGATGTCATGCCGACAGGTTACCACGCAGCACGTGTAGCCAATGTTCAGCGTGGAGACAAGGTCGTTGTCATTGGAGATGGAGCAGTTGGGCAATGCGCGGTTATCGCAGCTAAGATGATGGGGGCTTCTCAGATTATCATGATGAGCCGTCATGCTGATCGGCAAGCCATGGCCTTAGAATCTGGTGCGACAGCTGTTGTAGCGGAACGTGGTGAAGAAGGTATTGCCAAAGTTCGTGAGATTTTAGGTGGTGGAGCAGATGCTGCGCTTGAATGCGTGGGAACAGAAGCTGCAATCGAACAAGCCTTAGGAGTTCTTCACAATGGCGGACGTGTTGGTTTTGTTGGTGTACCGCACTACAATAGCCGACCGCTTGGCTCAACTTTTGCCCAAAATATCTCGGTCGCAGGAGGTTCTGCTTCCGTGACGACTTACAATAAGCAAGTCTTGTTGAAAGCCGTTCTGGACGGAGACATCAATCCAGGTCGTGTCTTTACGCAGACCTATGACCTTGATGATGTTAATCAAGCCTATAAAGACATGGCAGATCGCAAGGTCATCAAATCGATGTTGCTTGTGGATTAACATTCAAAAAGCCCTTCTTCTATCAGGAAGAGGGCTTTTTAAGTATTAGTCATTTGATATAGGCAGCAGGTGAATAGGGTGTGGCATCAAAGTCATGTGTATATCCAAGAATTGATTGGGCTAGTTGCCAACCGATAAAAGGACCGCAGGTGAGACCAGAAGAACCTAGACCACTTGCGACTAAAATAGACGGTTGATCTGTCAGTCGTCCGTAGAAAGGCAGAAAGTCTGAGGTATAGGCACGCGTACCAACACGTGTATGGTTGACTTGGTACCGCTCTAAATCTGGGATAAAGGAAGTAGCTGTTTCCTTCATTTGTTGGATTTTTTCATTATCAACAGTCAGATTATAGCCTTGGTCATTTTCATGAGTGGCCCCGATAACAAGTTTTCCTCCTTCAAAGGGGAGAATGTCAATTTCACCATGGAGCATACAGCCAGGCCAATTATCTGTATTAAAAGCAGTTTGAACTTCGAGCAACTGCCCTTTTTGCGGAACAATATCAACAGCATAACCCAAAGGCTGAAGGGTCTGAGGCAACCAAGCGCCTGTTGCTAAGATGATTTCATCATAGGGATACAATTGTGTGCCTACGCTGACTTGTTTGTTAGATAAGAGCTGGGCATGTCCCCTGATGAGATGACCACCTTGCTGTTCAAACAGATTCTGCAATTGGTCGAGAAGTTGTCCGCCATCTACTCGTCCTCCACCGCGAGTAAACACAGCGCCTTGCTCTGTCTCAAGAGGAGGAATAGTTTGGGCTAAATCGTGTCCTTTTAAGACACCAAGTTCTCCAATCATAGGAGACTGGTCCCGTCTTTCTTGAGCTAGTTTTGCTAATTTCTCAAGTAAGGAATCATTCTTTTTAAACACGAGAGTCCCTGTTTGTCTGTAGGGGAGCTGTTTGATACCTGCCTCCTGTAAATCTTGCATCAAATCCAAATAAAAGGCCGCCCCCTTATCAACCAATCGATACCAAGTTTGGTTGCGCCGCTGAGAAAGCCAGGGACAGATAATACCAGCAGCAGCTCGTGTAGCATTTCCTTTTCCCTCGTCAATTAGGATTATTTGTAAATGTGGGTTTTGGGAGAGATAAAAGGCAGCAGTAGAGCCGACAATTCCCCCACCGATAATGATAATCTTCTTTTGTTTCATATTTATAGTATAGCATAAAGAAAGATTGAATTCTGTGTTTTTATCACCATGTGGAGGTAGTATTCTACAAAATTGCGCTGATTCTGTGAAAATGTTAGAATAGAAAAAAGGAGAAGATATGTCAGATATAATGTACCCAGAAGTCCTAACGATTGGAAATGGAGCGATCAAAGTTGCGACCGTTGGCGACAGTTTGACCTATGGTTATGGATTAGAAAATCGAGAACGAGATGCCTATCCCAGTATTCTTGCCGAAAAATTAGGACACCATTATCAGGTCTTAAACTTTGGCTTGAGTGGCAGATCCTTGCAGTCAACCTCGGATTATCCCTATTTACAGGAGAAAAATGCCCAATTGTCATTGGAAAGTGAAGCAGATATTGTCATCATCATGATTGGAAGTAATGATAGTAGAGGACCCTATTGGAATAAGGAACGCTTTATCAGGGAGTATAGTGAGATGGTTGACCGGTATGTACAGATGCCCAGTCAGCCAGATGTCTATCTCATGGTTCCTCCTTATGTACCAACCAGTCGATTTGGTCTTAACAATGACATTATACGAACAGAATTGCAAACGATTATCCCTCGAATTGCTAAGGAGAAAAGCCTTGAGTGGGTCAACTTTTATCCATTAACAGAAGGACACCTAGAGTATTACAGTGACGGTCTGCATTTGACGCCGCTTGGTAATCAGTTTATTGCAGAGACAGTCTATGCTGCAATCATGGGAGCAGTCATAAGTAATTTTTGAAAAAATATGCTATACTAGTGAGAGAAATGGAGAGAAAATGGCAAAAAGGGATTTTATTCATCGAATTATTATAATTAGTTTGCTAGTTTTTGGGATTATTGCACTGCGCATTTGGGTCTTTGAACCAGTCACTATTACTAAGCAAATGGCAAACTCGTATCTCAAGGAAAATGATCTTGTAATTGCTGTCAAAGGTAAGGAAATCGAGTATGGTGATTTTGTCTTATATCAAGTAGAAGGCACAGAGCATGTTGGTCGAGTCATTGCCATGGAAGGCGATAGCGTGACCTATATGGATGATGTTTTGTACCGCAACAATGAGATAGTTGAGGAACAGTATTTAAAAAAATCAGCTAATCACCACCAAGACTATTATACAGAAGACGTGATGATTCCAAGTGTGACAGAGAGAAACTATTTGATTTTAAATGATAATCGGAAGAATCGTGATGATAGTCGAACATTTGGACTTATTTCTTCGCATCAAATTATTGGGCGCTTGACCTTCCGTGTCAGTCCCATTGGTGAATTTGGCTTTATTGATATTGGGCTAACCCAAGAATAGGGTTAGTTTTTTTATTCACAAACAATACTATACCAATTTTATATTTGACAAACTAAATCCTTTTCTATATACTTTATTTATTGGTTTTGTTAAGAAAAAATATGACTATACCAATTTTGAAGTAATGAAATAGAAATGGATGGTAATTAGTATGTGTGGAATCGTTGGTGTTGTCGGAAATACAAATGCAACCGATATTTTAATTCAAGGACTTGAAAAGTTAGAATACCGTGGTTATGACTCAGCAGGTATTTTTGTCACAGGTGGTGAAAGAGGATACTTAATCAAATCTGTTGGTAGAGTTGCTGATTTATCAGCTAAAGTTGGAGATGCTGTAGAAGGGACAATCGGTATTGGTCATACACGCTGGGCGACTCATGGGAAACCAACGGAAGATAATGCTCACCCCCATACCTCTCAGACAGGTCGCTTTGTCCTTGTTCACAATGGGGTGATTGAAAATTATCTTGAAATGAAAAATACCTATCTTAAAGGTCATGATTTCAAGGGGCAGACAGATACAGAAATTGCGGTTCATTTAATTGGAAAATTTGTCGAAGAAGACAACTTGTCAGTACTGGAAGCCTTCAAAAAAGCTCTGCATATTATCCAAGGTTCTTATGCCTTTGCCTTGATTGATACTGTAAATCCAGACACGATTTATGTCGCAAAGAACAAGTCACCACTATTGATTGGTCTTGGAGAGGGCTACAATATGGTTTGTTCTGATGCTATGGCTATGATTCGTGAAACTAGTGAGTACATGGAAATTCACGATAAAGAACTGGTCATCGTTACAAAAGATAGCGTAGAAGTGACGGACTATGATGGTAATCCAATAGAGCGCAACAGCTATACAGCCGAGCTCGATTTATCAGATATTGGAAAAGGAACTTATCCGTTCTATATGCTGAAAGAAATTGATGAGCAACCAACTGTTATGCGTAAGTTGATTAGTGCTTACTCAGATGCAGAAGGTCAAATGACAGTAGATCCAGCCGTTGTCAAAGCTGTTCAGGAAGCAGACCGTATCTATATCCTTGCAGCAGGAACTTCTTACAATGCAGGGTATGCTTCGAAGAATATGATTGAGGCACTGACTGATACACCAGTTGAATTAGGTGTGGCTTCTGAATGGGCCTATCACATGCCTCTCTTGAGCAAGAAACCGCTCTTTATCCTCTTGACCCAGTCTGGTGAGACAGCAGACAGCCGTCAGGTTCTCGTTAAGGCCAATGAAATGGGCATTCCAAGTTTGACGATTACCAATGTGCCAGGATCGACTCTTTCTCGTGAAGCAACTTATACGATGCTGCTGCATGCGGGGCCTGAAATCGCAGTAGCCTCTACTAAAGCTTATACTGCACAAATCGCTGCTCTTGCCTTTTTATCAAAAGCAGTCGGAGAAGCAAATGGCAAGAAAGAAGCATCTGACTTTGACTTGGTGCATGAATTGTCTATTGTAGCGCAATCCATTGAAGCAACCTTGTCTGAAAAAGATATGATTGCTGAAAAAGTAGCAAACCTACTTGCAACAACACGTAATGCCTTCTATATCGGACGTGGCAATGACTACTATGTGACAATTGAAGCTGCTCTAAAATTAAAAGAAATTTCGTATATCCAGTGTGAGGGATTTGCAGCTGGTGAATTGAAGCATGGTACGATTTCACTGATTGAAGACGGCACACCTGTTATCGCCTTGATTTCAGCTAGTGAGAAAGTTGCAGCGCATACTCGTGGAAATATCGCAGAAGTCGTTTCCCGTGGGGCACACATCTTGACCATTGTTGAAGAAGGCATGGAGCGGGAAGATGATGATATCGTGGTCAACAGGGTTCACCCATTCTTGTCTAGCATTTCCATGGTGATCCCAACCCAATTGATTGCTTACTATGCCTCTCTTCAACGTGGATTAGACGTTGATAAACCACGTAACTTAGCGAAAGCTGTTACGGTTGAATAATCAGAAACTCCCCGCAGCTTTTCTGCGAGGATTTTTGATACCGTTATCTGACAGAATGTGGAATATTTTTTCAAAATGCATTATAAAAATGCAAAAAAGTCTTTTCATTTTTAGAAATTTTTGCTATACTATTTTTTAATTATTATTTTGGAGGAGATTATGGGATATATTATCGAGATTTTACCGAGCTTATTAAATGGGGCCTTGGTATCGTTTCAGGTCTTTGTGATGGTCTTGCTCTTCTCTCTTCCGTTGGGAGCATTGGTGGCCTTTTTGATGAAAGTTCCATTCAAACCCTTGCTCTGGTTTTTGAATCTTTATGTGCTGATTATGCGGGGGACACCCTTGTTGCTTCAGCTGATTTTTGTCTATTATGTCTTGCCAAGCATTGGCATTACCTTTGATAGAATGCCCGCAGTCTTGATTACCTTTACGCTGAATTATGCGGCTTATTTCTCTGAAATTTTTCGTGGAGGAATCGAAGCGATTCCTACTGGTCAGTATGAGGCGGCAAAAGTCTTGAAGTTTACACCTGTTCAGACCATTCGCTACATTGTCTTGCCTCAGGTGGTGAAAATTGTTTTACCGAGTGTCTTTAATGAAGTGACGACCTTGGTCAAGGATACATCTTTGATTTATGCACTGGGGGTCAACGACCTGCTTCTTGCTAGTCGGACAGCAGCCAACCGTGATGTCAGTCTAGCACCGATGTTTATCGCAGGAGCACTCTACTTGGTGATGATTGGTCTTGTGACCCTTGTTGCCAATAAGATTGAGAAAAAATTTGATTATTATAAATAGGGGGGTCTTATGTTAGAATTACGCAATCTTTCTAAGCGTTTCGATCATAAACAGATTTTTTCCAACTATGACCTCGTCATTCCTGAAGGGAAAATCCTTGCCATCGTTGGTCAGTCTGGCGGTGGGAAAACGACCTTGCTACGGATGCTAGCAGGACTTGAGAGTATTGATTCAGGTCAGTTGATTTATAATGGAGAAGAACTTCCCTTAGAGGAGTTGGAAAAACGACATTTGTTGGGCTTTGTTTTCCAAGATTTCCAGCTGTTTCCGCACCTATCGGTGTTGGAAAACTTAATCTTATCGCCCATCAAAACGCAGAATATTTCTCGTATAGTGGCTGAAAGCAAAGCCCGTCAATTGCTTGAAACTCTTGGTTTAGCTGGTCATGCGGATGCCTATCCGTATTCCTTATCTGGTGGGCAAAAGCAGCGTGTCGCTTTGGCACGTGCTATGATGATTGAGCCTGAGATTATTGGTTATGATGAACCAACATCAGCACTGGACCCTGAGTTACGAAAAGAAGTAGAGAATCTCATTCTTGAAAATCGCAGAACGGGTATTACGCAGATTGTTGTCACCCACGACATGCAGTTTGCAGAAAACATTGCCGATGAGATTATTAAGATTGAGCCTAAACATTAGAACCTATCTGTAAAAAGGGGAATAAACTATGAAATTGAAATCACTTGTAATTGGTACAGTCGGTATGCTAGCAGGTCTTGCGCTGACAGCGTGTGGGTCTAGCGATTCAGCGGCTAAAAAAGACAATTGGTCTAGTTATGAAGAAAGCAAAAAAATTACGATTGGCTTTGACAAGACATTTGTCCCAATGGGATTTGAAGAAAAAAATGGTCAATATACAGGGTTTGATATTGACCTAGCGACAGCAGTCTTTGACAAATACGGGATTGCTATTGAATGGCAACCGATTGACTGGGACTTGAAAGAAACAGAGTTAAACAATGGCAACATTGATTTGATTTGGAATGGCTACTCTGCAACTGATGAACGCCGTGAAAAAGTTTTGTTCTCAGATGATTACATGGCTAATCTCCAAGTATTGGTGACGAAGAAATCATCTAAGATTGACGCAAGTGCGGATATGAAAGACAAGGTGCTAGGGGCTCAAGCAGGTTCGTCTGGCTATGCGGCTTTTGAAGCGCAACCGGCTATCTTAAAAGGCTTTGTAAAAAACAATGAGGCAACCCAATACGCAACTTTTAACGAAGCCTTGATTGACTTGAAAAATGACCGCATTGACGGGCTCTTAATTGACCGTGTCTATGCCAATTATTATTTGCAGCAAGAAGGTCTTATTAAGGACTACAATATTATTGATGCTGGTTTTGAGAAAGAAGCCTTTGCAGTAGGTGCTCGTAAGGCTGATACGACCTTGGTGGAAAAAATCAATGCAGCCTTCAAAGAATTGTATGCAGATGGTAGCTTCCAAAAAATCTCTGATAAGTGGTTTGGAGAAGATGTGGCTGCAGATGCTATCAAGAAGAAATAAAGTGTAAAAAATAATAAACCAAGCTAGAAGGCCTTGAACCTTCTAGCTTTTTGTTATGAAAAATGGTATAGTAATGGTGAGTGGAAGGAGTGATTGGTCATGTCTGCGGAATTGTTTCATTTTTTGATCTTTGTCAGAATTTTTGCCCTATGCTGGATTCTTTACCGCATCTATCAGTTGAGAAAGGCAAGGCCTCGGAAACTGATTTTTCTTGCCTTTCTTGTATTTAGCATTTCTTTACTATATGCGATTGTGACCTTGATACAAGCTATTTGGAAATAGTAGTTGATGAGATAGAAAAAGCTGAAACTAGGTGATAACTAATTCAGCTTTTTTTCTGTTATTTGGTGAAAGATGACTTGCCAGACTTCATGGCGCCGCCAGAGAGAAGTATGGACTTTATTTCCGATTTCAAACGTTACCAGTTTTGATTTTTGGCTGACTGAAACCATTTGGAAATTGGTCAGATAGGTGGATTGAACGGAGTGTGTCTGGAGCATTTGGTCTTTATTGAGATACTGTCCCTGTTCATCAATTAGTAGATACCTATCCTCAATCAGCTGTTCATAGCCTTTTTCATGGGCCTGGATTTCAGCTTCAAATCGATAGAGTTTATCAAAGACATGCTCGTACATTTCATCGTGGGGAATTTCAGACGGCTCTACATGGATATCCACATCGAAAACCCCATGCTTTAAAATCAAGAGTTGCTCGACCTGCTCGGTCACCTTATGGCTTTCATAGACAGACAGGTCAGGATTCATTTCAAGAACGATGTCGAGGTAGATATTTGCCCCATAGGTCCGACCACGTTGGGACTTGACTGCGCTAATCTTGGGCAGCTTTAGAATATCTGTTTCATACTTATGGAGCAATTCCTCATCAAAACCGTCTGACAAAGTAAAGAAGCTCTCCATGAAAATCCCGTAAGCTGTTTTTAAGATGAAAAAGGTAATGATAATAGCTGCGATTTTATCAATAATCGGAAATTGAAAGGCCGCTGCAAAAACAGCAATGGAAGTTCCGATGGAGGTTATGGCATCTGATAGATTATCCTTGGCGGTCGCCTCAAGAGCTTTAGAATGCACTTTTTTTGCTAAGCCTTTGTTGTAGAGATAGACCGTAAACATGACGATAGCAGAGATGACTCCAACAGTTGCCCCCATAACGTCAATTTCAACGACTTCTTTACTGAGGAGTTTTTGAATGGTGCTATGCAGAACTTGAAAACCAACGACAAACATGATGAAAGAGGTGATGAGGCTTGCCAAATCTTCCATTTTCCAATGACCAAATTTATGGTCGGTATCTGCAGGTTTTTGCGCCATTCTCAGCCCAATCAGCACCGCGATATTACCGATAATATCTGAAATATTGTTAAAGGCATCAGCAGTCAATGCATCGGAATGAAAGAGAGAGCCAGCTGCTAATTTTGCCCCAGATAGGAGGACATAGGCGGTGATAGAGACAATAGCCCCACGCTCTGCCAGTTTCAAATTATGTGCTTGTTGGTTCATAATTCCTCCTTTGTACTTGCTTCATTGTAGCAGAATGAGCAAGAATTTTCAAGGGAGTTCAATAGCAAACCACGACAAACGCATGAAAAAATTGCACCTATCCTAATTTTTGATAGGTGCAATTTTTTAAAAGTATTTCATAACTTTTTTAAAGAAATATTAAATTTTCTCTCGTTAACAACTAAATTATAGCATAATTTTTTCTAAATACTAATACCAACAAGTGAAAATACGATTTCTAAAAACCATATTTTCCTCATGCGTTTGTTGTTGAGCTTATCTCACCCAAATATCACCTGTATTGGTTTCAAGAATGAGGCGATTTTGGGAGTTGGGTTGGCTTTGGAAGTGATTGGATACGCTGCCGAGGTCTACGTTTGTTTCAATGTTGACAGCTGTTTTGGGATTAAGCTGGAGGTCGATTTCTCCAATGTCTGTCGAAAATTGATGAATGCCAGTTAGGGTGAGGTTAGTTGCGGTGATATTTCCTGCATTCAATTGAATAGAATTTTCTTTGCTATTTTGGGGAGCTAGTCTGACATTTTCCAGTTGAATTTCTCCTGTATCAACATCTAAATTGAGCGTACCGATGTTGACATTATTTAGTTTGACAGTTCCAACATTGACAGTTAGCTCTACAGTATCAATTGTAACGTTTACGAGATCAATATCCCCTATGTCAACAAGACCTTTGAGCTCTTTGAGATTTGTCCCCTTGGGAACTTCAAGGCGAGGGATGCGTTTTTCAACCCAATTTTGCTGACTAAGATGCAGAACGATATCAAGTAGGCCGTTCGTATTGATGGACGAACTAGGCTGATTCTCATTGATTGTCAGTTGCTTACCTTTTAACTGGTGACTTACAGGAGCAAACTTATCTCTAAGGTAATGATAGTAGCTAAGATGAAATTGCTCATCTTTTGACGGAGCAATGATGATGCTCGTTTGAATGTCAAGAGACTCTACTTGGTCAAAGTCAGTAGTTTCTAGCTTCCGATTGAGAGTGACTTCCTGTTTTAGATTTTTCCAACCTCCTAGTAGAAAGCCTGTGCCTGCAAGGCTGAGTCCAACAAAGAGAAGCGTTAGACAGGTTTTGGTAAAACGGTTAACTGATTTCATAGCGGTTTCTCCTAATAACTTTTTCTTGAATCAAATGAACAAGGGCAAGGACAGCTTTTTTCCCAAGAACAATCGTAGTCTGCATAGCAAGAAGTCCTAGGGAGATGGCGACTAATCCAAGTCCGATAAAGAGGATTGAGCTACTCCAGGCAATTGAAAAAATCTGAAAGGCTGTAATTAGAAAGCCTAATCCTAGAGCAATCAAACTAATCCATACAGAAGCAAGGACCAACAAGAAACTGAAAACGAGTATAATCGCAGTTAGAAAGAGAGCTAAGAGGGTAAACGCTAGTGGCAAGGCCATAGGGGCCGCAAGGATGCTGAGGGCGACGATGAGAATAGTATTGCGAGGTGTAGCAGTTCCTGCTTCGGTCTTTTTGGCATAGAGCTGGTCGAGGATTTCTCGCGCAGCTTGCTTAGGACTTCCTAACTCAGCAATTACCTGCGCCTCGTTATCTGGTCCAGCTTCGTCAAAGTATTCAGTAAAATGTTCCATGGCATCTTGATAATCCTCTGCTGGCAGACGTTTAAGATATTTCTGTAACTGAGTGATATAGTCGTTGCGTGTCATTTTCGTAGGCTCCCTTCTATAATACCGTCAATATTTTCCTTATATTCCGTCCATTCGGTTTGCAAAAAGTTAATCTGCTTGCGCCCCAGGTCGGTAATTTCGTAATATTTGCGCTTGCGTCCCTGAAATTCCTGAGAATAAGTAGTCACAAAGCCTGCTTTTTCAAGTTTTTTCAGAATGGGATATAAGGTTGATTCCTTGATATCCGCTACAATCTTAATGGTCTGACTGATTTCATAACCGTAGGAATCTTGCTTTTCTACAATAGACAAAATCAGAAATTCAATCAAGACAGAGGAGACAGGATAGTACATAAATGCTCACCTCTCTTATGTATAAATATTTTATATATAAATTATATACATAAAGATAATCCTTGTCAAGGATAATATATAAAAATTTTATATAAAAAAACCAAGCACTGTCAAGATGCTTGGTTCAGCTTGAAGAAAAAGTCTTTTTATTGCCACCATCCTTATGTGCTTTCGGACATCAGCGACTTCCTTCGGAGTAAAATAATCCAGTGGATTATTTTAGCCCGAGCCCAGAAACAAGGGAGCGAGCATAATCGATTTCAACGAAATCATGACTTCTATAACTTTTAGCACGGCGGTGGTGGCGGTATTGTGCTCGCTAAGCTCGCAAATGTTCTAACCTTGAAACAACAGAAAATTAAATATCATTGTAATGTTTTTCTGAATTGTGAGGTTTGTCTACATTCTGACCAAGCACCGTCAAGATGCTTGGTTCAGCTATTTCATCAGTAGAACGACTAGTTTGTCAAAATCGATTGTCGTTGTAAAGGTTCCTGTTTGGAGTTCAAGGCTGTTTTCGTGGACAGCTGTCACTTGGCTAAAGAGGTAGTGATTTCCACCCCAGAATTGGTCAGTATTCGTGTAAGCCTTGCATTTGCCGAGGGCAATATGGTTGCAAGATGTGTAATCTTCTTCTTTTTTGATGAGAATGTCCAGACAGCGTTGGAGATTAAAGTAGCCGTAGCGCTGGTGTTTCTCAAAGCAAACCATATTTTGGTAGATACCTACGATTTTGACATTTCGCAGAACTTGGTACCACATCGTGTTAAGGGAAACATCGCACACCTTTCCGAGATAGGTTTGAATGGCAAAACTAGACTTTTGCTGCGGAGAAGTTGCGAGTTCAAGATTGTCTACCTCTTGCTGGATTGGTAGGTCAATATCTTCTCGAACCAGCTGGTCCAAACTCATATCGGCAAAATCAGCTATCTTGATGAGAATGTAAAGATCTGGAATAGCCGTGCCATTTTCCCACTTGGAAACCGATTGGCGGCTGACCAGAAATTCTTCAGCGAATTGTTCCTGTGATAATTGATGTATGGTGCGAATGAAACGAATTTTTTCATGTAGTAACATATAGGTCACCTCCTATCCCTACTGTAGCAAATGGAAAGATTTTTGCCAAGAAGGTCTGGTTTACATTTTGCTACTCTTGGTTGCAGCGGGGGAAAAAACGCCCTATTATGCGTTAAAGGGCGTTTATTGTATCGTCTTTTATTGATGTCCAACAATTCCTAAAATAACATCGACGGCTTTTTCCATGGTTTCAAGACTGACAAATTCAAAACGGCCATGCATGTTTTCACCACCTGCAAAGATATTTGGTGTTGGAATACCCATGAAGGAAATTTTTGATCCATCGGTTCCACCACGGACTGGCTCGATGATTGGCTTGATGTCAAGACTTTCCATGACCTCTTTTGCAATGGTAATGGGTGTCATATCCTTTTCAATGATTTTCTTCATGTTATAGTATTGGTCATGAAGATTGACGATGACGCGTGGTGTGTCAAAATTCTGATTCATTTTCTCAGCAACATCCAGCATCAATTGTTTGCGAGCTTCGAAATCAGCTTCTTCAAAATCACGAATGATGTATGTGGTCTGTGCCTGATCGACGCTTCCTGCCATGTCCATTAAATGGAAGAAACCTTGATACCCATCCGTTTTTTCTGGGCGATCTGTTTCTGGAAGAGCATTATGGAAGTCAATTGCCAATTGGAAGGCATTAATCATTTGATCCTTGGCAGAACCCGGGTGAACATTTCGTCCAAGAAAATCAATCTTAGCACCAGCAGCACTAAAGGTTTCGTATTGGAGTTCGCCAAGTGGTCCGCCGTCCATCGTATAGGCAAAATCAACATCAAAATCTTCCACATCAAATTTATCGGCTCCCACACCGATTTCTTCATCTGGGCCAAATCCAACACGGATTTCGCAATGTTTGATCTCGGGATGAGCTACCAAGTATTCAATGGCTGTCATAATCTCAGCAATTCCTGATTTATCGTCAGAGCCAAGCAAGGTCGTTCCGTCTGTTGTAATCAGGGTTTGACCAGGGTAATTGCCCAATTGTGGGAAATCTTTTGGATGCAATTCAAAACCAGATGTTCCAAGTGGAATAGGAGAGCCATCGTAGTTTTCAATGATTTGTGGATTCACCCCTTCTGCATTGAAGTCTGCTGTATCCATGTGGGCGATAAAGCCAATCTTACGTGTCAAAGTAGGATCATTAGCAGGAAGTGTTCCTACGGCAAAACCATTTGGCAAATAGTGGACATTTTGAAGTCCGATGCGTTCCATTTCAGGAAGCAGAATGTTTTGGGCAAATTCGACTTGATTTTGCGTGCTAGGTGTAGTGGTTGAAGTCTCATCTGAACGTGTATTTTCTTTCACGTAGACAAGAAATCGTTCTAAAAGTGTAGGGTATTTCATGATTTTCTCCTTTTGGTATTTTCTACTGCTGTAAAATATGTTTGTAAATGGCTTTGGCTACACCGTCTTGGTCATTGGTATCCGTCACATCATTTGCAAAAGATGTGACTAGATCGCTAGCATTGCCCATGGCAATACTCAATCCAGCAAATTCCAGCATTTCAATGTCATTGTTGGCATCTCCTATTGCCATGATTTCCTCTGGTAAAATCTGCAAGTGTTCTGCTAATTTCTTCAAGGCAGAAGCCTTATTGGTACCTGTTGGCAAAATTTCAAGTAGGACATCTTGCGAGCGTACGGCATCGAAATCCTTACGGAGTATGTCAGCATAGCTGGTTTCAAAGGCATCAGTGGCCTCTTTTGTTCCGACATACATCGCTTGGAAAAGATGACGACTCTGATTGGTTGCATCTTCCATACTTAAAATCGTTGGCTCTACAAAAACAAGCTGAGCATCTGTCTGTGAATGTTCATTTGGTTCATCGTCTAAGACATAATAATGCTCCTCGTCAAATAAGGTCAGCTGCATCTTACTTCCTGGAATGAAAGTTGCAAGGTATTTGATTTGCTCAGGGGATAGCTCAGCCCAGTCAATCAACTTCCAGTCACTCGTCTGGTGGGTTGAACAACCATTGTTGACAATGACATACTCATGTTCCGCATCAAGACCCAGCTGGTCAAAATAAGGCTTGACCCCTGGGAGCATTCTGCCAGTACACAGTACGAGCTTAACCCCCATTTCAATCGCTTTATGAATCGCCTCAATCTGTGGTTGGGTTAGTTGCTTCTGACTATTCAACAACGTCCCATCCATATCAAGAGCTAGTAATTTAATCATACACTCCTCCTCAAGTATTCTATAGACTAGTATAGCATAAAAAACAGTCCAAAGTATTCTATAGACTAGTATAGCACGACAAACTCTAAGCAGGCCAAGCCTGCTTAGAGTTTGTCGTGACTTATGATATCTTTTCAAATCCAACCGATACTAGAACTCTCAACCCCTTCCTGCAATCGATTCAAACGTTGGATTTGTTTCAAAACATTGTAGATGATGCAGGTTATGGAAGTGAAGAGAACCACGTTTTTATAATTGATGAGTTAGAGAAAACACATCTGACTCCTTATGGCATGTACCAAAAGGAGAGGACTAAGAAATATCAAAACAGTCCTAATAACCAAAAAACTGGACATACCTTGAAGAAACAGATCAGTTTATGAAACCTGATGGAGTGGTCTATTCCTTTAAAAATGACTCTCGTCGAACGGATAAGTACGGATTTAAGCGTGACTTTAAAATCTACAAGGCAGATCACATACAGGACACACTCGAGTTAGAAAATCTTGCCAAAACAGAAAATGGTCGCCTGAAACAGATTCATTACAATCCGACTTGGTATTCCTTTAAAGAACTCATAAAAGAAGAATTGCATAGTGAAGAAGGCTCCCATATCTATGCCAAACGCAAGACAGATGTCGAACCTGTTTTTGGCCGATTGAAGAGTGTTTTTGGTGTGCGCAGAGTTCATGTCAGAGGGAACCAAGCCGTCCAAACGGAGGTTGGCTCCCTCTTACACAAAATTATTGACAGAACCTGAATCGGCGATGAGGTTTTCTAGACATCATTTTCTCCTGTTCTATTTTCTGTAGTCTAGTACACTTTATAAATTCTGTCTAGCTTAGTGTAACCTATCCAAGCGGATACGCTTGGACATTTCGGAATGATAATTTTAAATAAATAAAAAAAGATGGTCTAAAAACAAAAATATACATGATTTTATTTTAAAATAATATTCAATGAAATAAAAGATATAAGGCTGGTTTTTCTCGTTTTATTAGGATAAAAATTGGAATAACCTTATCAACATCTAACTTGACAAATGTAAATAAAAAGAATAAAATTTTTGATAGAAGAGGAATATTTTTATCAAAAACTAAGCATATAATTTCTTTTTTATAAAATAAACCTTTGAATAATCTTGTAAGCGTTTACACAGCAAAGGGAGGGGTGTGGTATGGTTCGTAAAAAGCAAAAAGGTGTGCATTCCAGTAAAATTTGGTTGCTCATTTCGTTCTCTGTTGCGATGTTGTTCTGGTACTATTTGTCGATAAGCGAAAGTACTGCCAGAAGTTTTCCTAATATATTATTAGTGTGGAAGTCTATTTTTATAATGCTTGATAGAGGGGTACTTCTTGTTGATTTGATGACTAGTTTATGGACAATCTTGTGCGGTTTTTTGGTTGGATTGGTCTTGTCTATTCCGAATGCCATCATCATGGCATGGTATATACCCTATCAAAAGGTTGTATCTCCTTGGTTACATTTCATAAGGAATATACCTCCGTTAGCTTATGTTCCCTTGGTTGTCCTGTCTGCTGGTGTTGGATTTGTTCCGCAAGTCATTGTGATTTCAATTGCTACATTTTTAACAATGACAATCACTATATTTCAAGGGATTATTCATATAGATCCAGTCCTGATTCAAGCAGCTAAAGTACTTGGTGCTAGTGATGTTGCTGTTTTTCAAAAAGTCCTAATTCCAGCCTCTATTCCGTTTCTTGTTACAGCGATTCGATTGGGAGTAGGAGTTGCGTTAACCACCTTAATTGCAGCAGAATCTACTGGGGCGATTGCGGGTTTGGGGATGCGAATTAGATCTTTGAATAATACTTTTGACTCAGCTCCCTTATTGCTATATATCATTATTATAGGCCTTATAGGCCTGATAATTGATAAATGTATTGATGGATTAGAAAAGAGGTTGACAGTATGGCAAGAGAAGAAGGAAATGTAAAAGTAATTGTCGAGAATGTTAGTAAGGTGTTTGAAATGGAGAACAATGAGTTTGTAGCATTGAAAGATGTACAGCTAGAAATAGAAGAAAATGATTTCATTACAGCTGTTGGTCCATCAGGGTGTGGAAAGTCTACACTTTTAAACATCATTGCTGGTATGATACCACCAACGAGTGGTCGAGTAGTTTGTAATAATCAAATAGTTACGGGAATGAGTCCAGACAGGGGCGTGATTTTTCAACAATATGCCTTATTTCCGTGGTTGACAGTTAAGCAGAATGTGATGTTCGGCTTGAATGTTCAAGGTTTCGAGAAATCAGAAGCAGAGAGTGTTGCTGATAAGTATATACAAATGGTCGGCCTAGAGAAATTCTCCCATCATTTTCCAAAAGAATTGTCTGGTGGAATGAAGCAGAGGGTAGCGATAGCTCGAGCCTATGCTGCAAATCCATCTGTATTGCTCATGGATGAACCATTCGGAGCAGTAGATCCGTTGGCTCGGGCGCAATTACAAGTAGAATTACTTAACATGTGGATTAAGGAAAGAAAGACATGCTTTTTTATAACACATGACATTGAAGAGGCAATATTTTTGGGGACAAAGATAGCGATTATGGGAACAAATCCTGGTAATATCAAAGAATTAATGCATATTCCCTTGCCTCACTCAAGAAGGTTAGGGATAAAAAATGAGAAAGAATTTTTGGAGATCAAAGAGTATGTTTGGTCGCAAGTATATGGAGAAAGTCAGTATGAAATGGAATAGATTTGTAAGAATAATGTTTCGTTCTGTTATTTTGTTTTCGATGGTGCTTTGTGCTTCTTGTTCTAAGTATGATAAAGTGGAGCAACAGTTGGAGTTGACAGAGATGAATGTAGCGTATATGCCTAATTTTGGAAGTCTCCATGATGTGATAACAGGTGTCAATAGGGGGATTTTTGAGGAAGAAGGGGTTAAAGTAAATTTAGTGGAATTTGTTGATGGCGCAACAATTATTGCAGCTATGGAGTCAGGATCGATTGACATTGGAAATATTGGGCCAGGAGCTCACCGACTACCTATAGAAGGGCGGGCAGAAATTATTTCTTTTTCACAGCTAGGTAATGCTGATGAAGTTCTCGGACGAACAGATAAAGGTGTTCGATCATTAGACGATTTAAAAGGAAAGAAGATAGGTTTAGCGGCAGGAACGTCTGCAGAGGCGATTTTACACCTTGCCCTTAAAGAAGTTGGCTTGTCAGTAAACGATGTGGAGTTGGTCGAGATGGACGCTTCTTCGATTGTATCTGCCATGCTATCGGGATCGATTGATGCTGCAGCTACTTGGTCTCCTAATACTACTGTGATAAAAAGACAGTTAGGCGAAACCAGCATTACCCTTGCTGACAACGATCGCTATAAGGATGCTTACCCAGCAATTGCTTCTTATGTTGTGAAGGCCGGTTATTCTCAAAAAAAATCTGAGGATATGAAGAAATTTTTACGAGGTCTATATCGCTCTATGGATTATCGTTCTGAACATATGGCTGAAGTTGTTACATGGGTCGCCCAAAAAGTTGGAGCTGATAGCGACGCAACGAGCTTAGAGGTCAATGACGGGAAATGGTTGACGAGTTCTGAATTATTGGCGCATCTAAATAGTGGTGAAATTGAACACTATTATGAAAAACAACAGAAAAATTTTTTATCAACTGGTTTAGTAAAATCAGAGAGAGATGTATCGGAATATGTAAAATTGGACTTAATGAAAGAGATTCTATCAGAAATTTCTTTCAATCGGTAAAAGGAATGATGGATAAAGAAGTAATGAAATCATATTATCGATTTAGTCAAAAGTAGACTGTGGATAAAAGTGCTATTCCTATTCAATTTTTTCCGAATGAAGATAGACTTTTTGAAGAACTGGCTCAAGAAATGATATCAGTTATTGAAAAAAATAACAGGAGTTATTTACCATCTGTGATGATTTGTCCAGATGGTAAATGAACGAAGGATTAGTCTCAAGAATATGTGTTTTATCAATATGGATGAGTATGTAGATGAGAATAGGAGATGGATAAAGAAGCAATCTTCCTTGAGTTTCAGGGGAGTGAGTGTATTCGCAATTGGATTCGGAGTTAATCATGCTTGAGATCCAAAGAGTGTTAGACCATATTCACTTATTAATAAAGGAACTAGGAAAGATTGATTTGCGCATTGGTGGCATTGGAATCAATGGTCATATTGCCTTTAAAGAACCAGATGCATCCTTAGATAATGATGAATAGTACTCCTTGTCAACACGGGTGGTAAGGTTAGCGCCAGAAACGCAGGCAGTGAATGCCGTTGCTTAATAAAGGGGAGAGCAATTGAATTGATGCCACAGTTTGCTATTACAATATGGATGAGTGTTATACTGAGTTCAAAAAAGATTATCCTAAACTCGTGGTGCTAGTTACTCTCAGAATACAATAAAAAGCCCAAAAGGACTATACTGTAAGTGACCAAACAAACAGGAGGTTAGTCCAAATGAGCCACTTACAGTATATCGCTAAATCCCATCACTT
>NZ_JBFRYH010000023.1:0-30256 GCF_040984445.1 Streptococcus handemini | reverse complement strand
GACCAAGAGTAGTCAAGAGGGTGAAGAAACACGCTACTTTATCTTGAGTAGTCAGGTTAGTGCGAAGGAATTATGCGACTATGTACGAGGTCATTGGCAGATAGAGAGTATGCATTGGTTATTAGATATTGTTTTTCGAGAAGATGCGAATAAAACTTTGAACAAGCAGTTAGCGTTTAATTTGAATGTGATGGACAAATTCTGCCTAGCTGTCCTAAAACGGTTGGATTTTGGAAAGAAAATGAGCATGCGTCGTAAGAAATATGTCCTTAGTCTATCCTTTGACCAGTATTTAAAACGATTACTTTAAATCAAAAAAGTGTTTGAGGTAGAAAAAAGCCGAAGACCGTTTCATGCGTTTGTCGTGATGTGTGGCGGAAAAATATTGAAAAATGCCTGATATTTTTGTATAATAATTGGTATGTTAAAATGGAGGTGACGATGTGGATAATAAAGAATTTGGAGCCAAAGTTCGACGATTGCGGGAAAAGTTAGGCCTCACTAGAGAGCAGTTTTGTGAAGATGAAGTTGAATTGACCGCCCGACAGCTGATGCGGATAGAAGCTGGACAGTCTAAGCCAACATTGAGTAAAATTACCTTCATTGCGCGACGTTTGGGCATGACTCTCTATCAATTGATGCCAGACTATGTTGAATTGCCTGCTCGTTATACAAAGCTAAAACACGATGTGCTGCGTGTGCCTACATACGGGAAGCCCGAATTAGTAGAGAAGCGAGATGCTCTATTGGCAGAAATCTATGATGAGTTCTATGACAGTTTGCCAGAGGAAGAAAAGATTGCGATAGACGCCTTTCAGTCAGCAATCGATATTTCAGAGACGCAAACAGCAAGTTTTGGGCAGGAAATTATTGATGAATACTTTTTTCAAATTCGCCAGAAAGAGTCGTATGGAATTAATGATTTGTTAATTATACGGCTCTATATTGAGCGTGCAAAATATTGGCAGCAAGAAGGGCTGGCTCCAGATCTTTTTGAGTTACTAGACAGTTTAATCAATCAAATAGATGTCGTGGTGGCAGAAGATTTATTTGTTCTGCGTGATGTTTTAATGGGCTCAATAGGTACCTTGGGGAGAATGGGGAAATACGAACATTTCCCTAAAATATTCGACGCTTTGGATGAAATCATGAGGATGAATCAGGATTTTCAGAAGAAACCAATTTTGAGTATGCTAAAATGGAAATACGAGCTATTCCATACAAGAAATAGGGAACAAGCAGAGTTTTATCACGAGGAAGCAATCAGTTTTGCCCAGTTGATTGGGAATACATTTCTTGCAGAGCGATTGGAAGCAGAATGGCAAGAAAATATTACTTAATGAGACAAAATTGTCCTGTTGGAAAAAGGGGTAATCTTATATACTAGACTTATCAAAAAGATAAGGAGATATGAGATGTTTAAATTTTTAAGTGTGATTGGAATTTTTGGAGAAGGATGGCCAGGACCATGGTGGGATTTTTAATCCTACCTTTTTCTTTTGATTTTTTAGGGGAAACTTGATAGGATAGGGGTGATTGGAGGATAGGATGACGTTAGAAAAATGGCTCAATGAGAAGCAGGGCAGGCACTATCGCTATAAGATGGAGAAGGTGCGGTATGCATTGGATTTGCTAGGACACCCAGAGAAGGGCTTGCCTGTGGTTCACGTGGCAGGTACGAATGGGAAGGGTTCGACTATTGCATTTTTGAGAAGCCTGTTGGAGGGACATAACTTACGTGTGGGAACGTTTGTATCACCGCACTTGGTAACGGTGCACGACCGCATCTGTATCAATGGACAGCCGATTGCTGCAGATGATTTTCAGAAGTTGCTTGAGCGTGTTTTTCAGCTGGAGAAAGCAGTTGAACAGATCTATGAGCCGTTTCGCTACTTTGAAGTGCTGACGCTAGTGATGCTACTCTATTTTCAGGCGCAGCAGCCTGATATTGCCTTGATTGAGGTAGGAATCGGGGGATTACTGGATACAACCAATGTGGTGGAACCTTTAATGAGTATTATCACCTCTATCGGTCTCGATCATCAGGATTTATTAGGAAATAATCTAGCTAAGATTGCGGTGCAAAAAGCGGGTATCATAAAGGAGAATACGCCTATTATACTGGGACCGGTGCCTGATGTTGCTTTGCAAGTTTGTAAGGAAAAAGCAAGATTCTATCACGCACCACTCTACTACGAGGGACAAGATTTTAGTTTGTCGAATGGTCAATTTCACAATCATAACTGGCGGATAGAAGGACTCGAATTAGGGCTAGTTGGAGGACATCAAGAAGAAAATGCGGCGCTAGCGTTGCAAGCTTTTTATCTTTTGATGAACCATCAAGATGTCCATATTGACCGAGCAGAAGTTTTGAAAGCCTTGAAAAACACCCAGTGGGCTGGGCGACTAGAACGGATCGGCATCACAAATCGGATGTACTTAGATGGCGCACATAATTTGCCAGCGATTGAACGGTTGGTCGATTTTATCCAGTCTCAGCAGTGGAATAAGGTAACGATTTTATTTTCAGCTTTGAAACGAAAAGACTTTCGAGCAATGCTGGATTCTATTTGCGAACGGCTACCGGAAGCTCGCTTGATTTTAACGAGCTTTGCCTATGACGGAGGGATAGACGAGATAGATGTACCTAAAGGAATACCCTATATAGCGGATTATGGCCAATTCATTCGAGAATGGGAGTGCCAGTCGCTTGATGGGGACATGCTGATCATAACCGGCTCTCTCTACTTTATCTCAGAAGTCAGAAAAACGATCGGAAAAAACTGAAAGTTGTTACCATTACTGGCTGACTTTATGCTCCTATTTTTCGAATAAATAGGTATGACACATCAAGAAAAAGAAGCTTTTTTAACCGCATTTCAAGAAGAGGACTATCACACGTTTCATGAAATCGAGCGCTATGTCCAATTGTTGCAGGATAAGATAGAGAATGACAGATGCCGCGCTTTTTGATATAATGAGGTGATTATATTGAGGAGCATCTAATGGCAGAGACAGAAGTAACATACAGTCGTTCAGAAAATTATTCGCAGCATATCAGAGGGGGAAAGCGTAGACGGCATTCGCGCCAGGAACGGATTCCGTACAATCAATCGTTCAACGATCGGTTATTGCCAACAAGGGTGTGGCCAGCCTTTCTTTGGAGTCTGGTTGTAAGCGCTCTTAGTGTTGCCAATCCCTACCTAATACAGTTAGCAACCAATTTGCAGTCCCAAGATCTTTACGCTGGTATGGCGATGCAGGCGGGACAAAGTCCTTACGGACAATTTTTTGGAACGAGTGGTGTTCTTTATTATCTAGTCACGTATGTCGGATCCTTTTTCGGTACGACGATTGGGTTGGCTGGGTTGCAGTTTATCGCTTTGCTAATAGCAGGCACTTATTTCTATAAAATTGCTGCTTATTTTAGTAATTCAGCACAGGCAGCTAGGAGTTTGCAGCATTGGTTTTATCTCTTTATTTTGGCGCTTAATTTTGGTGGCATCCAGGCTAGTTTATTCGTCTTGCCCGTCCTGTTCACTAGTTTGTGGTTGCTGATTCGCTATTTTGAACATGCTGTACGAGATGAAGCCTTTATTTTGTATGGAATTGATGCAGCAATTGCTTTTATGGTCTATCCAAAAAGTAGTTTACTGTGGGTTGTATCTGTACTTGTTCTCTTAGTTTACAATGCGACACATCGCCAGATTGCAAGAGGGATTTACCAGGCTTTAGCCACTATATTTGGTTTTTTATTGGTTGTTTATTCGATTGGGTATTATACTTTTGAGGCTCAAATTTTAGGTTCTGCAATCCGCCAGACATTTTTATATGAGTTAGGCTTGAATTTTAGCTATGATGGCATTCTATGGACAATTGCTCAAATAGGTATTTTCCTTGCTCTATCAGGTTTTTTGAAGCATTTTCTACAGACCATAGGATCGTTAGGACAGGGACGCCATACCTATGTAAAGGTTATTGTGCTGTTAACGTTTTTTGTGCAGCTATTCTTTGTTTTGGCAAGTGGGCATTTTGTAATTAGTCAGCTGGTCTTGTTCCTGCCTTATGGCTTTATTATGTCTTTAGTACACTACATGCCTGAAGAAGAGGAAGACGATGAATTTGACGATGATGAGGCATATTCCTATCTTCAATCAAGCCTTTATTTGCCTGTTTTTCTTTGTTTATTGATATTCTTACAGCCTGCCATGACATATTTTGTTGAAGAGGATTTGACTAAAGAGCGTGAGAGTGTGGCTCGCTATATTCGTAATAATTCCCAGCGTTCTGATCTGGTATATGCTTGGGATGATAGTGCTCAAATTTATCTTCAGAGCAAGCGATTGTCAGCTGCAGCGATTATAACACCGACGCCCTATTTGGATACGAAATCGAATCAGGATAATCTGACCTTTGATTTAAATAAAAACAAAGCCCGCTATGTCGTGGTCAATCATCAAGTTGCTATGCTGGATAGTGTTCAAGCTAATTTGGAGGCAAATTATGAAAAAGTAGATTTAGGGACAGGGCGCTTCAGCTTGTATGAGAAAAAATAATGAAAATGATTGTGTAAGCAATCATTTTTTATTGCCTAAGTGAAACTATATATTGTGTTTTTTGTAAAAAAACAAGAAAAACCATACCAGATGTTGATTTTGTTTTTGTGAAGTGATACACTATAGAAAGATAGAAAAAGGGAGAATATGAAATGGTAGTACAAGTAGAGCGAATGATTGTGCCAGAAATTCTTGTTCTAAAACGCGATGGGCGGACGGTAACATTTGATGCAGGAAAGATTTTTTCTGCTCTTAGTCGTGCCAATGCCGAGCTAGAGCAACCTTGTTCGGAAGCGAAGATTACCCAAGTAGTCCAAGCTGTCCTCGAAGAAATTGATCGTCGTTTTCATCAGGATATTCAGATTTATGAGATTCAGACCATTGTTGAACAAGAATTGCTGAAGGCACACTTGTACGAATTGGCAGAAGTCTATATTCAGTATCGAACCAGACGTGATTTTAAGCGCCATCAGGCGATGGACATCAATTTTTCCATTGAAAAACTCTTGAAAAAAGACCAAACGGTGGTCAACGAAAACGCCAATAAGGATAGCGAGGTCTTTAATACCCAACGCGATTTGACAGCAGGAATTGTCGGAAAATCGATTGGTCTCAAACTCTTGCCAGCTCATGTGGCAAATGCTCATCAAAAAGGGGATATTCATTTCCATGATTTGGATTATAGTCCCTATACACCAATGACCAACTGTTGTTTGATTGATTTTAAGGGGATGCTGGCAAATGGCTTTAAAATTGGAAATGCAGAAGTGGAAAGTCCCAAGTCTATTCAGACAGCGACAGCTCAGATTTCGCAAATTATCGCGAATGTCGCTTCAAGCCAGTATGGTGGTTGTACAGCAGATCGTGTGGATGAGTTGTTAGCGCCCTATGCAGAATTGAATTATCATAAGCATTTGTGCGATGCCAGTCAATGGGTATTGGCTGAAAAGCAGGAAGAGTATGCGCGTGAAAAGACAAAAAAAGACATCTATGATGCCATGCAGTCTTTGGAATATGAGATTAACACCTTGTTTACTTCAAATGGGCAGACGCCCTTTACTTCCTTAGGCTTTGGTCTTGGAACATCTTGGTTTGAACGGGAAATTCAAAAAGCGATTTTACAGATTCGGATCAAGGGATTGGGGAGTGAAGAGAGGACAGCTATTTTTCCAAAGTTGATTTTCACCTTGAAACGTGGTTTGAACTTAGAAGAAGGCAGTCCGAACTATGACATCAAGCTCTTAGCCTTAGAATGTGCAACCAAGCGCATGTACCCTGATATCTTGTCTTATGATAAGATTAAGGAATTGACGGGGTCATTCAAAGCGCCGATGGGCTGTCGCTCGTTCTTGCAGGGCTGGTTGGATGAAAATGGTGAAGAAGTCAATTCTGGTCGCATGAATCTTGGCGTGGTGACCCTCAATCTACCGCGGATTGCGATGGAGTCTGGCGGTGATGTGGAGACGTTTTGGGCTATTTTTGAGGAGCGAATGGCGATTGCTAAGGATGCCTTGGTTTATCGCTTACACCGTGTCATGGAGGCTCGTCCAGCCAATGCTCCTATTCTGTACCAATACGGAGCCTTTGGGCAACGCTTGGGCAAAGACGATGAAGTCGGGCAGCTATTTACCAAGCGTAGAGCAACAATTTCCTTGGGCTATATCGGTCTTTATGAAGTTGCTACGGTCTTCTATGGCAGTGAATGGGAAGGAAATCCAGCTGCGAAAGAGTTCACGCTTGACATTATTCGTGTTATGAAAGAATGTGTCGGTACTTGGTCGGATGAATACGATGTTCATTTTTCAATCTATTCAACGCCGTCTGAGAGTTTGACGGATCGTTTTTGTCGCTTGGATCGGGAAAAATTTGGCTTGGTCAAGGATATTACGGATAAGGAATATTACACCAATTCTTTCCATTATGATGTTCGGAAAAATCCTACACCGTTTGAAAAATTAGAATTTGAAAAGGCTTATCCAGAAGCAGGTGCGACAGGTGGCTTTATCCACTATTGTGAATATCCTGTTTTGCAGCAAAATCCGAAGGCATTGGAGGCTGTGTGGGACTTTGCCTATGACCGCGTGGGTTATTTGGGGACCAATACACCGATTGATCGCTGTTATAAGTGTCATTTTGAAGGTGATTTTACACCGACTGAGAGGGGCTTCAAATGTCCAAACTGTGGCAATAGGGATCCTAAAACGGTCGATGTGGTCAAGAGAACCTGTGGGTATTTAGGAAATCCGCAGGCAAGACCAATGGTCAATGGACGGCATAAGGAAATCGCTGCGCGTGTGAAACACATGAACGGCTCAACCATCAATAGAGAAGGAGAAAAAGATGGGAAAATACCAACTAGATGATAAGGGGAAGGCCCTTGTTGAACGCTACCATGAAAAACATTCGAAAGGTGGCATGACTAAAAAAGACAAGACTGCCCAGTTGCGGGAACAGTTTTTGAAAAAAACAAGAGAAATATAGTGGATTGAGAAAGGAATAGGACAAGGCAAGGAGCTGCAGATAGAACTGAAGTTCATCAAAGCGACTTAACGATGTCCTAACCTTTATTCCATTCACTATAATAACAAGGAAGGGCTGAGGTCCTTCTTGTATTATAAGGAGGAGAGCGATGGAATTAAGACGGCCGACTCTAGCAGATAAAACAACGATTTTAGAAATGATTGAGGAGTTTCGTCATAGTCAGAGTCCTACGGATGGCTTTTTTGGTGGGGAGAATTTTGTCTATGAAGAGTGGTTAGAAGTCAATGCTAATGCGGAAATGGGACTCGGAATTCCAGAAGGATTTGTGCCGTTTGTCCAGTATGTTTCCTTTGATGAGCATGGTCAAGCACTAGGCTTTTTAAACCTTCGCTTACGGCTAAACGACAAACTCCTGCAACATGGTGGCCATATTGGCTACTGCATTCGTCCTAGCGAACGTGGGAAAGGCTATGCTAAGGAGCAGCTACGCTTGGGCTTGATAGAAGCGAGAGCCAAGGCTATTTCCCGTGTACTTTTGACCTGTCATGTGGACAATGAAGCGAGCCGTCGTACCATTCTTTCACAAGGTGGCCAGCTGGAAAATAAGATTGGCGAGACGGAGCGGTATTGGATTGAGTTGGAGGAGTTATGAACAATCCCAAACCACAAGAGTGGAAAAGTGAAGAATTGAGCCAGGGGCGGATTATTGACTACAAGGCTTTTAATTTTGTGGACGGAGAAGGGGTGCGCAATTCTCTCTATGTCGCTGGCTGCATGTTTCATTGCGAGGGCTGTTATAATGTGGCAACCTGGTCTTTTAAGGCAGGAATTCCCTATACTCAGGAGCTGGAGGAGCAAATCATGCAAGATCTTGCCCAGCCCTACGTACAAGGCTTGACTTTGCTAGGTGGTGAGCCATTTCTCAATACGGGGATTCTTCTTCCCTTGGTGAAGCGGATTCGCAAAGAGCTACCTGACAAGGATATTTGGTCTTGGACAGGCTATACCTGGGAAGAAATGATGTTGGAGACGCCAGATAAGCTAGAATTACTGCACCATATTGATATTCTAGTGGACGGTCGGTACGATCGCACCAAACGTAATCTCATGTTGCAATTTCGTGGGTCATCCAATCAACGGATTATTGATGTTCAAAAATCCCTAAGAGAGCAGCAAGTAGTGATCTGGGAGAAGTTGCAAGATGACGCCAGCCACTATGAACAGGTGGTGCGCGAGGAAAAATAGGTCCAATTTTCTTCATAATTGTGATATAATGGTAGGGTTATTTTAGGGAAGAGAGTCAGAATATGTACGATTATATTATTGTTGGGGCTGGTTTATCAGGTGCTGTATTTGCCTACGAAGCAACCAAACGTGGTAAGACCGTTAAGGTGATTGACAAACGAGACCACATCGGAGGCAACATCTATTGCGAGTCGATCGAGGGGATTCATGTCCATAAATATGGGGCCCATATTTTCCATACGTCGAACAAACGTATTTGGGAGTATGTCAATCAATTTGCATATTTTAATCACTATATCAACTCGCCTGTTGCGAATTATCAAGGAAAATTGTATAATCTGCCCTTTAATATGAATACCTTTTACGCCATGTGGGGCACGAAGACCCCGCAGGAAGTTAGGGATAAAATAGCAGAACAGACCCAGCATTTGCAAGATATAGAGCCCAAAAACTTGGAAGAGCAAGCCTTGAAATTGATTGGAAAAGATGTCTATGAAATCTTAATTAAAGGCTATACGGAAAAGCAGTGGGGACGTTCTGCGACAGAGTTGCCAGCCTTTATCATCAAACGCTTACCAGTTCGTTTTACGTTTGACAACAATTACTTCAATGACCGTTACCAGGGGATTCCAGAGGGTGGCTATAATGTCATCATCGAGAAGATGCTAGAGGGGATTGAGGTTGAGCTTGGGGTAGATTTCTTTGAACAGAGAGAAGCCCTAGAAGCGCAGGCTAAAAAAGTGGTCTTTACAGGGATGATTGACCAGTATTTTGATTACAAGCATGGGGAGTTGGACTACCGCGGATTACGCTTTGAACACGAGGTGTTGGATGTGGACAATTTCCAAGGAAATGCTGTGGTCAATTATACCGAGCGAAAAGTCCCTTATACACGGATTATTGAACATAAGCACTTTGAATTCGGAAAGCAGGAAAAAACTGTTATTACCAAAGAATATCCAGCCGATTGGCAAAAAGGTGATGAACCCTATTATCCGATCAATGATGCGGAAAACAATGCTATTTTTGCCAAGTATGCAAAAGAGGCAGAAGCTATTCAAGATAGGGTCATATTCTGTGGCCGTCTGGCGGATTATAAGTATTATGACATGCACTTGGTCATCGAACGGGTACTTGCAGTAGTTGAAGCAGAGTTTACAGAAGTATAGCGGAAAAACACCAGATTGGAAATGCCCAGTCTGGTGTTGTTGTAAGCAGCAAAATTTTAGCCTAAGATATTCACATAAGCAAGAAAGACAGGAGAATATCCGATAAGACAAGCTAAGTATTCTCAGTTCTGTTTACGCTGTATGCTTTTGGTTCAAATTAAATGAATCATCTCCATTGGATTTTACTTTTTTTGAGATAGTTTTTTAATTTTTCTATTTGAGGTTTGATACCTATGTAAATAATAGAACCGTAGTATATGACAATAAATAATAGGCTGTATACTACGGAGGTTAAGCGCAAGGTATCGGTGGTGGGACTGGAGCTGAAAAGGATTCTGAGTAATATTACTCCAAAGAAAATATAAACTACAAAGACTTTCGGTGGATTAGTATAATAATCAACTATATCACTGCTACTAAGCATTTTAAAGACTTTCTTATAGCGATATTGGTTGTTTTCAATGCCTGACTTTAAACGATAAATGAAAATAATAATAGGCAAATTCATTATAGACTTTGTTTAATTTTACCAGATCTAACACAGTATTACGGCCCTCAGATGATAAAAAATCCTTTTCGATAGTTAGTACTACACTTGTAAAGTTGCTCCCTAAATAAAAAATAGATTATTTTTTCGGATATACTTTATAAAATATTTGATGTTAGTAAAATATTGATTCTTATTTTTAATTGTGATCCTTTGATATAAATTTAATTCGATTATTTCGTAAAATGGTAGCGAGATTTTGTGTAGTATTCCTCGTCTTTCCTATCAATAAAGTTTTTATATTTATTCCGTTTATCTTGAAAATAGTCCAGCTTATGGTCCAAAGGAGCGTAAGAAATGGGATTGCGATACTACCCAAAAGGGTTACTGAATGATTTGACATACTATACTTCTTTCCCTATCTGTATATACTTTATAGTGTATTTCATTTTGGTGGAGAGGAGGCTAACAGTTCATGCTGTAGCAATTTATGAATCTGATTGAGTCTCATTTTTCATAGGATAATCTCTCTTTCAAGGTTAATAAAGCAAAAAGCACCCGATTTCTCGCATGCTTAATAAGTGTCTCTCCGATGCCCCACCTCAAGAGCTAAAATAACCAGCACATCATCTTTGATATTCACAATAGCCCGATAGTCACCAATGCGGTAGCGCCACTGACCAGACCGATTAGCTTTTAGCCCTTTCCCCTTAGCGCGAGGCTCCTCTACCACTCCCTCCAAGTAAGCCTTTATCCTGCCTACTGTGAAAGAATCTAGCTTTTTTAACTGATTGACAAATTTTGGTGTCGGTACTAATTTATAAGTCATCCCAACTAAGGCCCTTCCCACCCTGAGCCAAATACTCCTCGTATTCGGCCAAAGACAAATCCGCCACTCGTGCATCGTACTCATCTTCTAACGATTCCAAAGTTTTGGTGCGAATCAGTTCAGAAAGAGACACCCCCTCAAACTTAGCCATCGCCTGCATGAACGTTTTATCTGCTTCTAATACTTTTAAGGTAATCGTTGTCATTTTTCTACTCCTCCTTCTTGGTAATACCATTGTAACACCAAGAAAGACCAATTGCAACCCGATAAGGCTAGGAAAAAGTAGCAAAACTGCTATATGTTATAGTTTAACCAGTCTGGTAGACTGTTAATATCTGACATCATGACCAAAAAAGCCTTGCAGTACAAGGCTTTCGTAGATATGCGAACATCCTCCCTGTAGGGATCGAACCTACGACCCACGGATTAAGAGTCCGCTGCTCTGCCAGCTGAGCTAAGGAAGGAAAAGAAAAACGCTGTATTGGTACCGGTGATTCATGAATTGTATTGATCCCGCACAGTAAGTAGCAGGTGGGTAACTCGTTTCTAACTTCAGTCGCTTCCGTGTGAGACGGCCTGCATACTGTTAGAAAACTCTTGTTTCCCTAGTAATACAAAAATAGTCGGTCAACACATAGGTATGAATTCGTATACCACAGCAGTTCTTATCTATGTATTTATCTTACCATATTTTTGAAAAAAATCAAGAGAAAAATTGCAAAAAAGGAAGCGTTGTCATAAAAAAGATGTATTTGGCTTATTCTCTCACGTTTTTTTACATTTTTGATTTTTTAATGCTTGAATTTTTTCCTGAGTTAGTTTGAGCGCTCGCTCGTATTTTCCGGTATCATTAGCTGAAAAATACTGTTTATCGCGTAAATTGTCTGGTAAATATTGCTGGTCTACCCATTTTTCAGGGAAATTGTGGGGATAGAGATAGTTTTGGGCATTACCTAGTTCCTTACTTCCCTTATAATGCCCATCGCGCAGATGCCTTGGAATGGGCAGATGTCCGTTTTTCTTGAGGTCAGCTAATGCCTGATTCATAGCCAGATAGGCGGAATTCGACTTGGGAGAGAGCGCAAGATCAATCACGATATTGGCGATAGGAATGCGGGCTTCTGGAAAACCAATTTTTTGAGCGGCTTCAAGGGCTGTGACCGTGTGGATTTGGGCTTCAGGATTGGCAAGTCCGATGTCTTCATAGGCAATCACCATGAGCCGCCTTGCAAGGCTTGGTAAATCACCTGCTTCAATCAGACGAGCAGCATAGTGAAGACTAGCATTGACATCACTCCCTCGAATGGATTTTTGAAGAGCTGAGAGGACATCGTAGTGGCCGTCACCGTTCTTATCCATTGTGATATAGCTTTTTTGCAGGCTATTTTCCATGGTGTCAAGCGTGATATGGCGGATACCGTCATCGTTTTCTGGTGTGGATAGGACGGCTAATTCCAAGGAGTTAAAGGCAGAACGCAAGTCCCCATTGGTGCTAGTTGCAAGGAAATCAAGCGCATCATCGTCTAGGCTAACAGAGAAATCAAAGCCACGCTCAGTATCAGTAATGGCAATTTGAATAGCTGTTTTAATGTCGTCGTTGGAAAGTGGTTCTAGTTCAAAAATCTGAACACGACTGCGAATGGCTGGTGTCACGGAGAAGAATGGATTTTCTGTAGTGGCACCAATCATGATGAGGTTGCCATTTTCCAGCAAAGGCAACAGAAAATCTTGCTTGGTCTTGTCCAAGCGATGAATCTCATCGAGTAACAGAATCAAACCGCCAGAAAATTTGGCTTCTTCAGCAATTTCCTGCAGGCGTTTTTTGGTGTCCACAGTGGCGTTAAAGGTTCGAAAGGCATACTTGGAGGTTCCTGCAATGGCGCTAGCAATACTGGTCTTTCCAATCCCTGGTGGACCGTAGAGAATCATGGAGGACAGGCGTTTGGCCTCGACCATACGGCGGATAATTTTTCCTTCTCCCACTAGGTGGCTTTGGCCAATAATCTGGTCAATGGTTTTAGGACGCATTTTAAGAGCGAGGTTGTCAATCATGTGGTCCCTTTCAGTTCTATCTTTTTAGCTGGTTTTGTGTTACACTTATCTATATATTCTATCATAAATACAGCAAAGTGAGGCAAGATGAGTAAATACGGATTTTTAGATGTGTTGGATCAGAAAATGGAGAAAGATTTTCCTTATGATTTTGAAATCAATTGGGACAAGAAAAATCATGCGGTAGAGGTCTCTTTTCTATTGGAAGTGGAAAATAAGGCGGGCATTGAAACTGTAGATGATGAGGGAAATCGGACAACAGAAGATATTTTCTTTGAAGAGGCAGTCTTATTTTATAATCCTTTAAAATCAACTGTCAAGGAAGAGGATTACTTGGCGACGATTCCTTATGAACAGAAAAAAGGGTTATCCAGTGAGTTTTTGGCTTATTTTGTCGCATTTTTGGCAGAAACGGCAGAAAAAGGACTGGATGATTTAATGGACTTTTTGGCTGATGAGGAAGCAGAAGAATTTGCGATTTTCTGGGATAAAGAAGCGTTTGAAAATGGCAGAGCAGCTTTAGAAGAAAGGGATTTTTACCCCTATCCGAGGTATTAGAGATGGTTATTCGTAGTAAAAATATCAATATTTTTCTAATGGATGGAGATGTTACAGGGCGAATGAAGTGTACCTTGTCCAATTGGACAGGAGTCCTATATAAAATTCCTCGCATTCAACTTGCAACTCTCAAAGAACGGGATGAATTGAAACAAAGTGGAATTTATTTTTTGTTTGGCAAGGACGATGAGACCCAACAAGATATTACGTATATCGGCCAAGCGACCACTCGGAAAAATGGGGAGGGTGTCCTATTGCGTGTGCAGGAGCATACCAGAGACTCTCATGCAGATTATTTCAATGATGTCATTATTTTGACAACGCAAAACAATTCATTTGGTCCAACTGAAATTAGTTATTTGGAAAATTCCTTTACCAATCTTGCCAAGGAAGCTGGGCGATTTGTTGTTAAAAATGGTAATGAGCCTAATCCGGGTCATGTGACAGAAGAGAAGCAAGCAGAGTTAGATGAGATTATTGAATATGCGACCATGATTATTGGAACATTAGGCTACAAGCTATTTGTGCCGATTATTCGGAAAGAGTCAGTCTTTTCCGAAAAACAGCAGGAAGATGAGCAACTGCTTCATTTGAAACGAAAGACAAAGAAATCCAAACAAGAAATTCAAGCGACCTGCAAGCGGACTGCGGAAGGATTTGTCGTCTTAAAAGATAGTACGGTGGATCTGATTGACGCTCCGCATCTTTCCGAATCTGTGAAGGAACTAAGAGAGGAGTTGGTGAAAAAGAACTTGATTCAAGATGGTATTTTGCAACAAAATCAACTCTTCAATAGTGCTTCAACAGCGGCTATGTTTGTGCTTGGCATGAGTGCGAACGGACGAACAGAATGGAAAAATCAAGCGGGTATGAGCTTGAAAGAACTCGAGGAACAAGAAATCAGTAAGTAAAGGAGAGACTATGTGGCAGGAATTACGGGTAGAGCTTGAGCGAGAAGGTGAGGAGATTGTGTCCAATCTCTTAATTGAGTTGGGAGCGCAAGGGGTTGCGATTGAAGACACAGCAGATTATCTGGACAAGGAGGACTTGTTTGGGGAGATTGTACCTGAACAGGAGCAGTCAGATTGGATTACCATTAGTGCTTATTACCCAGAAAATATAGCAATCAGCGAGATTAAAGCGCTTCTGCTCGAACGGTTATCTGAAGTCAGCGATTTTGTCGATCCAACTAGCGTTCGCTTCGAAGATCAGGAGCTGGAAGAAGAAGATTGGGCGGACAACTGGAAGAAATATTATGAGCCAGCACGGATTACCCATGGTTTGACAATTGTGCCCTCTTGGACCGAATATGAGGCGACAGCTGGGGAGAAGGTCATTCGTTTAGATCCTGGTATGGCCTTTGGGACTGGAACGCATCCGACGACCAAGATGAGCTTATTTGCCCTTGAGCAAGTCTTGCGAGGTGGTGAGCGTGTCCTTGACGTTGGAACAGGAAGCGGAGTGCTTTCGATTGCCAGTTCTCTTTTAGGTGCAAGTGAAATCCATGCCTATGATCTGGATAAGGTTGCGGTACGGGTTGCGCAGGAAAATATTGCTTTGAATGCTAATACAGAAAATATCACGGTACAAACAGGTGATTTACTCCGTGGCGTGGATCTTGAGGCTGATGTCATTGTAGCAAATATCTTGGCAGATATTCTGGTGCATGTGACAGATGATGCTTATCGCTTGCTCAAAGATGAGGGCTATCTGATTATGAGTGGCATAATTGCGGATAAGTTGGATATGGTCTTAGAAGCAGCTTATCGTGCAGGTTTCTTCCTTGAAACCCAGATGATTCAAGGGGAATGGAATGCTCTTGTTTTGAAAAAAACGCAGGACATCTCAGGTGTCATAGGGGGCTAGATGCAGCAGTATTTTGTAAAGGGTGAGGCAATTTCACCTGTGACCATTGAGGACAAGGACACAATCAAGCATATGTTTCAAGTCATGCGCTTGGCAAAGGATGATCAAGTGGTCTTGGTCTTTGACGATGGAGTCAAGCGCTTGGCGCGCGTAGTCAATGAAGCAGAATACCGATTTGAACTTCTTGAGGACTTGCCTGACCAAGTGGAATTACCAGTCAATGTGACGATTGCTTGTGGCTTTCCTAAGGGGGATAAATTGGAATTTCTCGCTCAAAAAACGACAGAGTTAGGTGCAAGTCAGCTCTGGGCCTTTCCAGCAGATTGGTCTGTGGTCAAATGGGATGGCAAGAAAATTGTCAAAAAGGTTGAAAAGTTGCAGAAAATTGTCCTAGGAGCAGCCGAGCAAAGCAAGCGCAATAAAGTCCCAGAAGTCAAGTTGTTTCCCAGCAAACAGGATTTCCTTGTGACTCTGGACTCGTTTGACCGCATTTTAATTGCCTATGAAGAATCAGCTAAGAAAGGGGAGCGGGCGACCTTGGTGGAAGTTCTTTCTAGCCTTTCTGGTGGCGAAAAAATTCTCTTTATCTTTGGTCCTGAAGGTGGATTGTCGTCTGATGAGGTCGCACAATTTGAGGCAAAAGGTGGCCGCAAGGTCGGTCTTGGTCCACGAATTATGCGAGCAGAGACCGCCCCGCTCTATGGTCTATCAGCAGTGAGTTTTGCTTTAGAAATGCAACAATAAAAAACTTGCGTCTGCAAGTTTTTTATTGAATAAAGTGGCTCCCATACTGCTGGAGGATGGCATCATAAACCTGTTGAGGGGTCTGATTGCTAGTCGCCAAAACGATATTGACCAAAGGAAAGCCCATTTTGAGGTTTGCCTTGGAACTATATTTTTGAAAAACATTCATCTTAGCCAAATACTTATCGTTGTCTGTTAGGGTAATAGAGATATAGGTCTGATTGAGGTGTGATTGGAGATGGATAGAAGTGATGTCTTCCCAAGGAATAAGTCCGATTGCAATGGCAGAAGACTTGTCTGTTATGCCCTCATCATCAACGATGAGAATGGGAGGGAGCTGCTTAGCAAAGATACGTTTTGCATAAAACATAAAAGCGCCACCGAACAAAACAACTCCAATCAGACCAAAAACAATGAATACCAAGGACAAAACTGGAAGGTGTAGCTCACTGGAATAAGCAAAGATGCAAAAGATTGACAGCAACAGCATCACAAAGGAAAGAACACTCACTGAAACATAGCGGCTTTTCTTACTTGTTACAATAATTGGTTGGCTCATGGCTTTCTCCTCTAGAGCATTTTTATTTATTATAGCATAAAGATAGGGTTTGAGCCTTTTTCTTTTTTAGCTAAAATGGTAAAATAGGAACAATAAACGGCAGGAAAAGGAAGAGAATATGAAAGAAATCAATCTAACAGGAGAAGATGTCATTGCTCTGACGGCTCAGTATATGCCGGAAGAGGATGTGGCCTTTGTTCGCAAGGCGCTGGATTATGCCGTTGAAGCGCATAGTCAGCAATTTCGTAAATCAGGTGAGCCTTATATTATCCACCCGATTCAGGTGGCGGGGATTTTGGCAGGCTTGCAACTTGATGCGGTGACGATTGCTTGTGGCTTTTTGCATGATGTGGTCGAAGATACGGACATTACGCTGGATGAAATGGAAGCAGAGTTCGGTCCGGATGTACGCATGATTGTAGACGGTGTGACCAAGCTCGGTAAGGTTGAGTACAAATCGCACGAAGAACAGTTGGCGGAAAATCACCGGAAAATGTTGATTGCCATGTCCAAGGATATGCGGGTCATCTTGGTGAAATTGGCAGACCGTTTGCACAATATGCGGACTTTGAAGCATTTGCGCAAGGACAAGCAAGAGCGCATTTCACGTGAAACAATGGAAATCTATGCACCGCTTGCCCACCGTTTGGGGATTTCTTCTATCAAGTGGGAATTAGAAGATATGGCCTTTCGCTATCTGAATGAGACGGAATTTTACAAGATTACGCATCTCATGACAGAAAAGCGCAGGGAACGGGAAGCTTTGGTCAATGAGGTGGTTGATAAAATTCGTGAGTATGCAACTGAACATCATCTATTTGGTCATATTTACGGGCGTCCCAAGCATATTTATTCGATTTATCGGAAAATGCATGATAAGAAGAAACGCTTTGATCAGCTCTATGACTTGATTGCCATACGTTGCATTATGGAAACGCCGAGCGATGTTTACGCTATGTTGGGGTATATCCACGAGTTGTGGCGTCCGATGCCGGGGCGGTTTAAGGATTATATTGCCAATCCCAAGGCAAATGGCTACCAGTCGATTCACACGACAGTCTATGGGCCAAAGGGACCGATTGAATTTCAAATCCGAACAGCAGAAATGCACCAAGTGGCGGAATACGGGGTAGCAGCCCACTGGGCCTATAAGCGCGGGGGCAAGGCTATGGCTAGCCAGCAGGAGCTCAAATGGATCAATAATCTGATTGAATTGCAGGCAGATGCGGGCGATGCGCAGACCTTTGTGGACTCTGTCAAGGATGATATTTTCACCGAACGAATCTATGTCTTTACACCAGACGGATCGGTGAGGGAATTGCCAAAAGATTCGGTGCCGATTGATTTTGCCTATGAAATTCATACCAAGATTGGAGAGAAGGCGACAGGTGCCAAGGTTAACGGTCGCATGGTTCCCTTGACAACCAAGCTAAAAACAGGGGATCAGGTCGAGATTATCACTAGTAGCAATTCCTTTGGTCCTAGTCGTGACTGGGTCAATCTGGTCAAAACCCATAAGGCTCGCAATAAGATTCGTCAGTTTTTCAAAAACCAAGACAAGGAATTATCCATTACTAAGGGCCGTGAAATGGTGCAAACGCTCTTACAGGAGCATGGCTATGTGGCCAATCAATACCTTGACCGCAAACACCTAGATGATGTCTTACACAAAACAAGTTACAAGACAGATGAGGCTCTGTTTGCAGCAGTTGGTTTCGGAGAAATTTCTGCCATGGCTGTCTTTAATCGCTTAACAGAAAAAGAGCGCAGGGAAGCAGAACGAGCCAAGGCAAAAGCTGTTGCGGACGAATTGGTGAATGGTGGCGAGGTCAAACAAGATAATAAAGACAGTTTGAAAATTCGCCATGAGGGCGGTGTTGTCATTGAAGGGGCTTCAGGGCTCTTGATTCGTCTTGCCAAGTGTTGTAATCCGGTACCAGGTGATGAAATTACAGGCTATATTACCAAAGGACGCGGGGTGGCAGTCCACCGTGCGGATTGTATGAATCTAAGAAGTCAGGACAATTATGAAGTTCGCCTGATTGATGTCTCTTGGGAAGATGAGCCGTCCAGTAAGGAATACATAGCTAATATCGATATTTATGGTCTCAACCGCTCAGGTCTTCTCAACGATGTCTTGAAGGTCTTGACCAACTCCAGTAAGAACATTTCCTCTGTCAATGCTCAGCCAACTAAGGACATGAAATTTGCGACCATTCACGTCTCCTTTGGTATTCCAAATCTAGCAACCTTGACCAGCGTTGTGGATAAGATTAAGTCTGTGCCAGAAGTGTATTCGGTCAAACGGACAAATGGGTAGGTGAAAATATGAAAATAGTCATCCAACGAGTAAGTAAGGCTTCCGTGACGATTGATGGAGTAGTTCATGGTCAGATTCAGCAAGGACTCCTTTTACTTGTCGGTGTGGGACCTGATGATTGCAAAGAAGACGTAGACTATGCGGTCAGAAAGATTGTCAATATGCGCATTTTTTCTGATGAAGAAGGAAAAATGAACCATTCTGTGCAAGATATTGACGGGCAAATCCTATCCATTTCGCAGTTTACCTTATTTGCGAACACGAAAAAAGGAAACCGTCCAGCCTTTACAGGAGCTGCTACGCCAGACCTCGCAAAGACCCTCTATGAGGAGCTAAACCAGGCCTTGCGTGCCTTTGTTCCTGTTGAGACAGGTATATTTGGTGCAGATATGCAGGTTTCTCTTACCAATGATGGTCCTGTGACCATTATCCTAGATACGAAGTAAAAATGAAGATAGAAAAAGACCTGGAGCCTCTTTCCAAACAGAGGTTACAGGCTTTTTCTATAATGAATATTTTATTACGAATAGATAAAGTAAGAGCAAAAAAGCTCTCGAAGACAATGAAAAAAGGAGAAAAGCATGACATAATTTATTTCAACAGCTAACGAGCACCCATCTCATTCTGAAGTAGGTTTTATTACCGTCACTTGGAAGTGTAGATTGTAAAAAATTATCACATTTTAATAATTTTTTGCGAATAGATAAGGTAAGAGCAAAAAAAGCTCTCTAAGATAATGAAAAAAGGAGAAAAGCATGACACAATTTATTTCAACAGCTAACGAGCACCCATCTCATTCTGAAGTAGGTTTTATTACCGTCACTTGGAAGTGTAGATTGTAAAAAATTATCACATTTTAATAATTTTTTGCGAATAGATAAAGTAAGAGCAAAAAAGCTCTCTAAGATGATGAAAAAAGGAGAAAAACATGACACAATTTATTTCAACAGCGAATGCCCACCCATCTCATTCTGAAGTAGGTTTTATTACCGTCACTTGGAAGTGTAGATTGTAAAAAATTATCACATTTTAATAATTTTTTGCGAATAGATAAAGTAAGAGCAAAAAAGCTCTCTAAGATGATGAAAAAAGGAGAAAAACATGACACAATTTATTTCAACAGCGAATGCCCACCCATCTCATTCTGAAGTAGGTTTTATTACCGTCACTTGGAAGTGTAGATTGTAAAAAATTATCACATTTTAATAATTTTTTGCGAATAGATAAAGTAAGAGCAAAAAAGCTCTCTAAGATGATGAAAAAAGGAGAAAAACATGACACAATTTATTTCAACAGCGAATGCCCACCCATCTCATTCTGAAGTAGGTTTTATTACCGTCACTTGGAAGTGTAGATTGTAAAAAATTATCACATTTTAATAATTTTTTGCGAATAGATAAGGTAAGAGCAAAAAAAGCTCTCTAAGATAATGAAAAAAGGAGAAAAGCATGACACAATTTATTTCAACAGCGAATGCCCACCCATCGCATTCGGAAGTCGGAGTTATTACGGTAACGTTTAGATGTAAAAGATAGTCGAGATGAGGTTTAGCTGAGGAGGTATCATTTTCTTGGTTAAGCCCCATATATAAGGAGATAGTTAGATGAAATCAAAAACGTATACATTTATCTGTAATAGGGATGAGCGAGAGTTCCAAAATTCATCAAAAACGGAACAAAAATTTGAAGAACGCATGGAACAGTTCGCACAAAAATATATTCAGAGTAACCAAAGAGAGTTTAACAAAGGATTTATTCATGTTGTGATAGGAGAATAGAGATGTTTAAAATGGTAAATCTAGAAAAAGCACACCCTGTGGTGCACGGGTTTAAGATTCATTTATCCGCAACAAAAGACAATTACAAGGAACTTTTTCAACTCATCTATCCTGTATTAATCCAAGCAGACGTAACTTTTAAATATATTGAAAAAGAAGAGGATGTTCTCTTTAATTTTTCTGAATGTGAAACGCCGGCGTCATCGGGGAAATATTTTACTATTTATCCTAATTCTCAGGAGCATTGTCTAGAATTACTAGAAATGTTATACGGTTTGATTCCTACAGAAATGGATGGTATCTATATCTTGAGTGATCGTTCTTATAAAGATTCCCATGTTATTTTTTATCGCTATGGTTTCTTTGAGGACAATGAAGAGTATTTGGTCAAAGGGATTCCCACTCTAGTAGGTCCGAATGGTGAAGTCTGGCAAGATTATCAGAAAGGTTATTTTGATTTACCATCATGGATTGAAGACATCCAAGTACCTAACATCATTCAAGAAAGCTATCTCTCAGAGCATTATACGGTGACAGACATGATTTGTCGTAAGAATGGCGGGAATATTTATTCAGCCATCAGAAAAAGCGATGGTCTTGAAGTAGTCATGAAAGAGACTAGACCGAATATTGTTGTCTTAGATGATATTGACAAGAAAATGTTGCGCGAGAACGAATACAAGCATTCGCTATTGTTGGCAACCTCACCCTACACACCGAACCCTATTGAGGATGTTCAGGAATGGATTAACCATTACTATATTTATGAACGTGTTAGTGGTGAAAATTTGCTAGATTATAGTAGCTCGTATTCGATGTTCTCTTTTGATAGCTCTAAGCCAGAGGAAAATCGACAAAAGTTCCAAAAGTTTTTGCAGATAGGATGGAAATTAGTATCTTTAGTTGAATATTTTCATAAACATAATATTGTTTTGAATGATATTCACGCCCAAAATTTTTTAGTGACAGCTACGAATCAGCTGTACTTTATTGATTTGGAAAATTCGTATCAGAATGTAGAAGATAATATGGTGGGGATTTTTCATGATATCAGTCTGCGAGAATGGAATGATTTGGATGGTAAGGTGGCTGATTGTCACAAGGTTGGTAATTTGTTGTTATATTTATTAGGTCGTTTACATATCAAAAGTGGAGAAGCCTATAAACCTAGTTTGACAAAGGAATTGTTATTGCGATATGGTATTGATAGCGATTTTTCAGGGTTTATTGAGGAGCTGTTTTCGGACCAAGTCACGATTTCGAACGTTGTGGAAAATTGGAGTCGAATAAGTGTTCAACCGTCACGCGCAGTCTTTTCGTTAGATTTGACGATGTTTGACAAAATCAGGGAGAAGGTAGAGCCAATTATTCATTTGAATAGAGAACAATTGGCGCCGTATTTGACTTCCAGTGTTCAACAGGGGTCACTAAAAAAATGGATAGATAGAGAAAGAAATTTTGGCTTGGATGGTCTATCTGGTGTTTTATTGTTAATGCACTACGGTGAAATAGATGCAGAATTATCAGGATATATTATTGATAAGATTCAGAATAGTTTAGTTCAGACGGAGTATGGGGTAGCAGTTCCGTATGGTGAGACTTGTGCGTCGCCATATCTCCACACAGGTACAGCAGGCTTTATTCGGGCGTTACTGACGATTGATGCTACTCAGTACCAATCGCTGATTTATCAACTGATGGAAGCTTTGCTGGTAGAATTTGGACAATATTCTGCCTATCTAGATGGTATGTTGGGAGTCACAGATGTTCTGATTGATTTATACCAACTATTTCAAGAGAAACGTATCCGTCAGATGATTGAACTTCAACTGATGAATGTAGCAATTAAAGCAAAATACGATTTGCGTTTGCAGTCTCAATTAATTTATGTATTATCACGGTATAGGAGTATGACACATGACATTATTTTGGAAAAACAGGTTGTTTAGAACGCTTGCTCTATCAAGGCTATTGAATACTTTTGGAGCGTATATTTATAATATTGTTTTTGTACTTTATGCAGCCAACAAGTTTCAATCCAGCTGGGCAGTAGCTGCTGCTAATATTATTATGGTGCTACCTACAGTTTTTACATTATTTGTAGGAATTAAAGCAGATCAGACGAAAAAGAAAGCACGCATGATGGTGGTGGCAACTTTCATTCAAGCTATCTTGTTTACGATTATGGCTTTTCTTCTTCAAAATGCAACCATTGTTATCTTTTCCATTGTTTGTTTGATTAATGTTGTTTCAGATATCTTATCGGATTATTCTGCTGGACTACGCTTGCCGATTTTACAAAAAAATATTGCATCAGATAATTTGATGGAAGCCTATTCATTTTTACAATTGATTAGTTATATCTGTAATTTGTTGGGTCAGGCAGTCGGTATCTGGTTGCTGGATGTGACAGGAAACAATTACACCCTTGTAGCTCTTATCAATGCGGGAACATTTTTTCTCTCAGGTATGCTTTTATTGCTCCGTCGAAAAGAATTAACACATGCGCCTATTGAAGTGCAAGAAGATATATCTTTCTCAGAGCAATTTCGTGACATAGTGGCAAGTATGAAGTTGATTTTTGAAGATGGGGAGTCTGGCAGCTTTTTATCTGTACTTACTGCGGTACTAGCAATCAACGCTCTTGGAGGAGGCTTGGCGGCTATTTATAATATTTATTTCTTAAAGGACAGCTTATTTGCCTTACCTTATGGGCAAGCTATTTTCCTTGTTAATCTTATATTAGCAGTCGGTCTGATAGCAGGAAGTCTAACTCCAAACGATTATTTTGCAAAGTTACCGATTTCTAAAATAATGGTATTGACCTCGATTAGCTTTGCAGTCATGGCTCTACTGAATGTCGCAGGTGTTCCTGCAATTGCAGGTATCACTGTCCTAGCCTTTGCGGCTTACCTAAGTGGTAAGGTCAATCCGAAGATAGACTCCTTGTTGTTGGCGAATACTTCACCAGAAATGCTGGCACGTACGAACAACTTATTGAGTTTGTTATTTACTTTATCTTTGCCTGTTGGGACAATTGTTTTTTCCAGCCTAGCAAGTTTTAATATCTTCTTGTGTTGGCTTGTTTTCTTATCTGTGAGTGTTCTATCTCTCTATCTATCCATGCGCACACGGAAAAATACGGTATCGATTGTCGAATCATAAATGAAAAAGACCTGGAGCCTCTTTCCAAACAGAGGTTACAGGTCTTTTATTGCAACGACATATAGCTCATTTGCAATAGCAAACGGAATCGTAATCGTTTTTTCTTTGCATTGAATGACGATACTCTGGGTAAAGGTATCAATTTGTTGTATGGTGAAGGTATCGTTGATGGCTAAATGAACTTGCTCTAGGTACTGAAGCAGCGGGAAAGAATCGTGGATACGCGCTAATTGATAATGTCCAGGCTGTGTAATTTCTTCCAGAGTTTGTTGGTATTGCTCGGTTAAGAGCTGATCTTTTTGGGGAATCGTGCCACCATGTGGACAGGCCTGGGGAGAGCCTAGGAAGGTATCTAGCTGATCGATAAAGTAATCAGACACAGTGTGTTCCAGTACTTCAGCTTCCTCGTGGAGTTGATGGGTATTATAACCAAGGTGTTCAAGGAGAAAAACCTCAATCAGGCGGTGCTTGCGGTAAAGGCGCGCGATTGTCTGATGGCCACGTGGAGTAAGGAGGTAGCCAGCTTGTTTATCTTTTTGAATTAACTGTTCTTCAATCATTCGCTTGGTCATTTCCGTTACAGCAGGCGGTGAAACCTGCATCTTTTCAGCGATTTCTTTATTGGTAATTTTTGGTGTGCGTATACTAATTTCGTAGATACATTTTAAATAGTCTTCTTTATTGGGGGTCATTCAATATCCTTTCTATATACTCTTTAGTATAACAAAAATGAGGAGGGGGAAGGACTATGACTTGTCTCGTAATGAGTAAAAAATCAAACTCCTATTTCACTAGGAGGTATGCTCTAGCAAAATAGGGGTTTGATGAAGTAGACACTCCGTGCTAACCATACATGAAGAGCAAACTCGTTATAGGCATTTGAGAAGTGCTGTATGGGAGTAACTCTAATAAATGGTTTTCAGGGAGTATCAGGATGTGATTCCAAGAGATGATGAACTACCAAGGGGAGAAGATATAGAGGTGTTTCGGCTAATAGTGCCAAATAAGATCGAATAAATAATGGTATGACCTTGATAGACCACTCACCCTTGGAATCACACCGAATAAACTATTTAGCTAAGCCTTCTGCGATTTTGTCCAAATTCCATTTCATCATGGCGTAGTAGCTGTCGCCTTCTTCGCCTTCTTCAGCGATAGAGTCGGTGAAGATTTTTTCGTAAATCGGGATATTGGTGTCTTTTGAGACAGTTTTCATTGGACGATCGTCGACACTGCTTTCAACAAAGAGGGAAGAAACCTTGGTTTGGCGTAGTTTTTCTACTAAACTCTTGATTTGATCAGGAGTGCCTTCTTCTTCTGTATTGATTTCCCAAATGTAAGCAGATGGGACTTGGTAGGCTTTAGAGAAGTATTTGAAACAACCTTCACTGGTGACAATCATTTTCTTTTCAGCAGGAATGTTGTTGAATTTTTCTTTGGCTTCCTTGTCCAGAGTACTTAGTTTTTCAAGGTAAGTAGCCAAATTTTTCTCGTAGGTTTCCTTGTTGTCAGGATCTTTAGCAATCAATTGTTTGGCGATATTTTTCGCATAAATCATGCCGTTTTCAAGGTTGAGCCAAGCATGTGGGTCTTCCTTGCCTGTTTCATCTTGTCCTTCAAGGTAGATAATTTCGACGCCGTCACTAACAGCAAAATAGTCTTTGTTTTCTGTTTTCTTGGCATTTTCGACTAATTTTGTGAACCAAGCATTTCCGCCAGTTTCAAGGTTAATACCGTTGTAGAAAATAAGGTCTGCTTGGGATGTTTTTTTCACATCTTCAGGCAGAGGCTCGTATTCGTGAGGGTCTTGCCCAACTGGTACGATACTGTGCAAATCAATTTTATCTCCTGCGATATTTTTGGTCATATCGGCAATAATGGAATTGGTAGCGACAACTTTTAATTTGCCGTGTTCGGTTGTTTTATTGCTGCTGGTTGAGCAGGCTGCAAGCCCGAAGATTGCAAAGAACGCAAGGGCTAAGAGAGAGAGTTTTTTCATTTTGTTCTCCTTATGAATGAGACGACTTTTTGATGTGGCGCATCAGGATGCCCTGTTTTGGGGCAAAGAGAAAGCTCATCAAAAAGAAAGTGGCTGAAGTCAGCACGATACTGGAACCTGCGGCAATATTAAAACTATATCCGATAAAGAGTCCAACAATAGAAGCCAGCGCTCCCAAGGTGGAGGATAGGAAAATCATGGTTTTAAGACTATTTGCATAAAGATAGGCAGTAGCGGCTGGTGTAATCAGCATGGCAACAATGAGAATGGTTCCGACACTTTGCATGGCTGTGACCGAAACCAAGGTCAGCAAAATCATGAGTAGATAGTGGTATGCATTAACTGGCATGCCCATGGATTTTGCAAGTAAGGGATCAAAGGAGGTTATCAAGAGTGGCTTAAAGAAGATGAAAATTAAAAGGAGCACGAGAATGGCAACGCCAATTGTAATCCATTTATCCACATCTTGTACGGCCAAGATATTCCCAAATAAAATATGAAATAAATCAGTCGAGCTATTGGCGACACCGACTAAAATCACTCCCAAAGCCAAAAAGGCTGAGAAGGTAATTCCGATAGCGGTATCACTCTTGATGATACTATTTCCCTTGATATACGTAATTATGACTGATGCGAGAAGACCAAAGGCAATCGCACCGATGAAAAAGTTAATGCCTAAAATATAAGAGAGGGCAACGCCTGGTAAAACGGCATGAGAAATCGCATCTCCCATGAGCGACAAGCCCCGTAAGATAATAAAACAGCCAACAGCTCCAGCGACAATACCAATGACAATTGCGGTCACCACAGCATTTTGCAGAAAGTGAAAGCTATGCAAGCCCTCAATAAATTCTTGAATCATTTCGCTTCATCCTCCATTAGTATCACGTGATTGCCGTAGGTTGTTTGGAGATTCTTCTTAGTAAAAGTAGTCTCTGTCTCTCCAAAAGCAATGAGCTTACGATTGAGAAGAAGCACGTGATCAAAATAATGTTTGACTTTATTTAAGTCATGGTGAACGATTAGAATGGTTTTTCCTTCTGCTTTTAATCGTCTGAGCGTGGACATAATGATTTCTTCGCTGACAGAATCAATTCCGACAAAAGGTTCGTCTAGAAAAATATAATCTGCCTCTTGTACCAAGCAACGTGCGATGAGGACACGTTGAAATTGACCACCGGAAAGCTCGCTAATTTGACGGTCGGCATATTCTTTTAATCCAACTAAATCAAGAGCGGCTTCAACCTTTTTCCAGTGCTTAGCTTTCAAGCGTTCAAAAAATGTGATTTTCGGATAGAGTCCTAGTGACACGCATTCTTTGACAGTGATTGGAAAAGTAAAGTCAATCGCAGCCTTTTGCTCGACATAGGCAATCTTGCCGCGCTGTTTGCGGATGTCTTTTTTGTCTAAGATGGTTTTTCCATCATGGTCAATAATATGGAGCATGGCTTTCAATAAAGTAGATTTCCCAGCCCCATTTGGTCCCAATATTCCTGTAATGGTTGGACCTTGAATCTGCAAGTTAATCATGTCCAGAGCTAATACCTGACGGTAGTGGACACTGAGTTGTTCTATTTCGATCATTATTCATACCTCGTATATTTTTTAATATACCTTAATTTAAAAATTAAGTCAAGTTAATTTTTAAGAAAAATAACATTTTTTTCAATTCCAAAAGGCAGAAAGTGAGGTATGTAAGCATTTTCTGCTTTTTTAGAGCAAATCAGGTAAAATGTGAGGAAATCTCTGCAATTTTTTTGGCTTTCTGCTATCATATAGATAGAAAAAAGAAAAGAGGTAGCGTATGGTACGTTTACAAGATGATTTTTATGAAGCCATCAATGGTAGCTGGGCCGAAACAGCTGTGATTCCGAGCGACAAGCCAGTAACAGGTGGTTTTATTGACTTACATGATGAGATTGAGGACTTGATGCTTGAGACGACAGATAAGTGGTTGAAAGGTGAGGAAGTCCCTGAAGACAGCGTTCTTCAAAACTTTATCAAATACCACCGCTTAGCAGCAGACCATGAAAAAAGAGAAGCAGCAGGTATCGCACCAGCCCTTTCCTTGATTGAAGAATACAAAAATCTCCAGTCATTTGCAGATTTTGTCAAAAAGATGGCTGCATTTGAATTGGCTGGAAAACCAAATGGGTTGCCGTTTGGCATTGCACCTGACTTTATGGATGCTAAGACCAATGTTCTCTGGGCAGGAGAGCCAGGCACCATCTTGCCCGATACGACCTATTATGCCGAAGACCATCCGCAAAAAGCAGAATTGTTGGCACTTTGGCGCCAGTCTGAGACAGACTTGCTCCGCAAGTTTGACTTTTCAGATGAAGAAATCACGGATTTACTGGATAAGGTTGAAGACTTGGATGCGCGTGTGGCAAAAATTGTTCTCTCAAACGAAGACAAATCAGAGTATTTCAAGCTTTATCATCCGTATGATTTTGCAGAGTTTGCAGCCCTTATACCAACGCTTCCTTTGGAGAATTTCTTTACACAGGTCATCGGACAAGTACCGAACCAGATTATCGTTGAAAATCCTCGTTTCTGGGAAGCAGCAAAGGACTTTTACTGCGAAGAGAATTGGGAGTATTTGAAAGCTAGCTTGCTGGTGAATGCAGTTGGTTCGGTGACGGCTTATTTAACAGATGACATCAGGGTCTTGTCAGGAGCCTTTGGGCGCGCTTTATCAGGTACACCAGAGGCGCAAAATAAGGAAAAAGCAGCTTTTTATTTGGCACAAGCTCCATTTGACCAAGCTTTGGGTCTATGGTATGCGGGAGAAAAATTCTCACCAGAAGCCAAAGCTGATGTGGAGCACAAGGTTGCTACCATGATTGAGGTTTATAAAGAGCGCTTGGCAGCCAATAATTGGCTAACAGAAAAAACCAAACAGCAAGCCATTGTCAAACTTGGTGTTATTAAGCCTTATATTGGCTACCCTGAAAAGCTACCAGAGCGCTATTATGATAAGATTATTGATGAAAATAAATCTCTCCTTGAGAATGCCCAGTTCTTGAAAGAATTATCCATCAAGTATTCATGGAGTAAGTGGAATCAGCCTGTGGATGACAGTGAATGGGGGATGCCAGCCCATATGGTCAATGCCTACTATAATCCACAGCAAAACAAAATCGTCTTTCCAGCAGCGATTTTGCAAGCACCGTTTTATTCATTGGAGCAAACATCTTCTGAAAACTATGGCGGAATCGGCGCAGTGATTGCCCACGAAATTTCCCATGCTTTTGATACCAATGGGGCTTCCTTTGATGAAAATGGTAGCTTGAAAAACTGGTGGACTGAGGAAGATTATGCAGCCTTCAAGGAAAAAACGCAAAAAGTCGTCGATCTTTTTGAGGGGCAGGATTCTCACGGAGCTAAGGTTAACGGGAAATTGACCGTCTCTGAAAACGTGGCAGACTTAGGTGGTCTTGCTGCAGCACTGGAAGCAGCAAAGCGCGATGAGGACTTCTCAGCAGAAGAATTCTTTACCAACTGGGGTCGTATCTGGCGCATGAAGGCACGGACAGAGTATATGCAATTACTGGCTAGTGTGGACGTTCACGGACCAGCTAAACTGCGCGTGAATCTGCAAGTACCGAACTTTGCAGAATTCTTTGAAACCTTTGACGTCACCGAAAAAGACGGCATGTGGCGCAAACCAGAAGACCGTGTGATGATTTGGTAAAAACATCTTCAAATAGTAAAAACGCATAAAATCAGTGTCTTGGAGAATTTGATTTTATGCGTTTTTTTATAGAAATTATCGTCCTATTTTGACTCAAAGTGATGTTTTTTCCAGCTCCGTTTCAGATAAAGATAATTCCCCAGAGCAAGGCAGCCTAATACGAGACTGGCTAGGAAGTAGAAGACGGGGGTTGGATGAATGGGTTCTGCTGAGATTGTGTTCCAAATTGGCTCCAAAATGAGCATAATGCTGGTAGCGATTAAGAAACGATAGCGGAACTTGGTTTTCATTTTGTGGTTGACAACTAGCGGAAAAGTGAAGAAATTAACGAAAGGTGAGAAATGCAAGGTCGGCTGTATATGTGGAAAGATGAGCATGGTTAGGGCAAGAGCTCCACATAACAAGGCGTTTAGGAGGCAGAAATGTTCCCAATAGTAAAATAGTTCTTTTTTCATGACGATACCCTCATTTTTTCTTATAGAAATCGTTTGTCATGGATAAAATGGCAAAAAAACAGTCCGTTGGCTTGCTGTTAGGGAAATGAAATCTGGTTAGAGGATGATGGAAAATGTCCAATCAGCAAACAGACCTTTTTTCTTTAGTATACCGCTTTTAAGAATAGAAACGAAAGTTCTAAAATGAAGTTAGCCAGTCAAGGGTATTAAAAAACATCTCAGAGAGATATAATTGTAATCACCACAACAACAATTAGAAAGACTCTGAGATGCAACACTATTATACACCAAAAAGAA
>NZ_JBFRYH010000022.1:0-31218 GCF_040984445.1 Streptococcus handemini | reverse complement strand
AAAAATGCGACGCAACAACAAGTCGCATTTATTGAAAACTGGATTAACAACTATCCAAAGAAGATATTGGGTTACAAATCTCCTAGAGAATTTTTACAGACTGGCTAACTTGAACTTGAAATTTAGCATGTCTTTTTTAGTGACAGAAAAAGCTAGCTAGGCTTGAGAAATAACTTGACAATTTACGAAAAGGTGAGTACAATAAGGAAGAGAGGTTATAACCAGTTTTTGGTTAATATGTTAATTTAGTAGAATCGAGTCTTTTAGAAAGGAGACAACATGGCATACTATATTTTTGCAAAATCCATTATCTTGTCAGATCGAGAGGTTGAAAATGCCTATTTAGAGATTACAGATGATGGTCAATTTGGTGTGATTATGACAGAAAAGCCAGAAGGCACAATTGTAGACTATTCAGGCTATCATATTGGGCCTGGTCTAGTGGATACCCATATCCATGGCTATGCTTCGTATGACGTTATGGACAATGATTTTGAAGGGATTAAGGTGATTTCAGAAGGGCTCTTGTCTTGTGGTGTTACTTCTTGGTTACCAACAACCCTAACGGATTCAACAGAGAATTTAGATGCGGTCTGTGAAACCATTGGTTGTCATGCAGGTGAAGAAACTGGTGCAAAAATTCAAGGTATTTTCCTAGAGGGACCATTCTTTACTGAGAAATACAAGGGAGCACAAAATCCTAAGTATATGGGCGATCCGTCTATTGAGAAATTGGACAAATGGCACCGCTTGTCAGAAGGTTTGGTCAATAAGATTGCGATTGCCCCAGAACGTGATGGAGTAGAGGAATTTATCCACTTTGCCAATGAGAAAAAGATTCATACTGCCCTTGCCCATAGTGATGCAACCTATGCACAAGCCCAAAAGGCTGTTGAAGCGGGAGCGAATATCTTCGTCCATGTTTACAATGGGATGAGTGGGCTTCATCATAGAGAGCCAGGCATGGTCGGTGCGGCGCTCGATTTGAAAAATGTCTTTGCTGAAGTTATCTGTGATGGTCACCATGTACATCCTGCAGCAGTCGATATTGTGTTGAAAGCGCGTGGGGTAGAAGAAACCGTTCTCATCACAGACTGTATGCGTGCAGGTGGCCAAGGGGAAGGAGATTCTCGTTTGGGTGAATTTGAGGTTGTGGTTAAAGACGGAACAGCTCGGTTGAAACACAATGGCAGTCTGGCGGGTTCTATCTTGGAATTGATTCAAGCAGTAGAACATATCGTGGAATGGGGCTTGGCAAGTTTACCAGACGCTGTCCGTATGGCGTCACTCGCTCCAGCAAAATCTGTCAACATTGATCATGTATGTGGACAAATTGCAGCAGGTCGGGCGGCAGACTTTATAGTAGTCGATGATCAAGGTCGTTTACAGGCTACGTATTTGGATGGTGTGAAGCGCTTTGGTGTCTAGACTGTTCTTTAATATCTAACGGCAATTCAATTGGCGAAAGCTAAAATAATGAATGATAGTCTATTTTATCTAGGAGGAAGATAATGGAAAAATTACAACTTTCACAGGCTAAGTATGATCATTTAGTTCGTCTATCAAATGATGAAAAAGTGATTGCAGCCCTTGCAATTGATCAACGTGGTGCTTTGAAACGGCTCTTGTCTGCAGCGGCAGATGCTGATTTTGGAGATGAGATTTTAGTTGATTTTAAAAAGGTCATTTCAAGTGATTTGACTCAGTATGCTAGCTCCATCTTATTGGATGCGGAATATGGTGTACCAGCTTCAGAATTGCGCCACCCAGATTGTGGATTTATTGCAGCCTATGAAAAAACAGGCTATGATGCGTCAACACCAGGTCGCTTACCAGACTTGCTTCCAAATTGGTCTGCAAAACGGATTAAAGAATTGGGTGCAGATGCGGTGAAAATCTTACTGTACTATGATGTAGATGATAAGCCAGAAATTAACGATATCAAGCATGCTTGGATTGAACGAATCGGTAGTGAGTGTATCGCTGAAGATATTCCTTACTTTGTGGAAATCTTGACTTACGATGCTAGCGATATGGATGTGACATCTCGCGAATATGCAGCCTTGAAACCTCATAAAGTGAATGGTGCTATGCGTGAATTTAGCAAAGCTCGCTACAATGCTGACGTCTTGAAGGTGGAAGTTCCGGTTAATATGAATTTTGTGGAAGGCTATACAGATCAAGAACCTGTTTACAGCCTAGAAGAAGCAAAAGCATACTTTAAAGAACAATCAGAAACAACTCACTTACCATTTATTTTCTTGAGTGCTGGTGTATCTGCTAAACTCTTCCAAGAAACACTTGTGGTAGCCAAAGAAGCAGGTTCTAGCTTTAATGGTGTGCTGTGTGGTCGTGCAACATGGAAAGATGCAGTAGCTGTCTTTGCGAAAGAAGGAGAAGCTGCAGCTAAGGCATGGTTGGCAGACCAAGGTCGTCAGAATATGGAAGAATTGAATGGTGTTCTCGCAACAACTGCAAGTTCTTGGCTTGATAAAGTAGAAGTCAAGTAAGATGCTATATACAGCAAAAAAATCCAACTCTGATGTCAGAGTTGGATTTTTAGTTAGGATAGATTTAGCCGAAAAAGGCTTTATACAAGGCTTTGAGGGCTTTTTCTTTTTCTTCTGTTTTGATAGCGAATAGGACAGATACTTCGCTAGCACCTTGAGAAATCATAGTCAAGTTGACATTTTCTTGAGAGAGGGCAGCTGTTGCGGTAGCTGTTACCCCGACATGACTCTTCATGTTTTCACCGACAATCATGATAATCGACAGACCATGTTCGATTTCTGCCTTATCGACTTCTAGCTTAGAATTGAGCTGACGGAGGATTTCTTCTTCCTTGATTGGTGTCAATTCACGACTACGTAAAACAAGTGAGAGGTCATCGATTCCAGTCGGCATATGTTCCCAACGAATATTGAGGTCTTCGAGGATATTTAAGACTTTCCGGCCAAAACCGACTTCTCGGTTCATCAAGTATTTGGACATATTGATGCTGACAAAGCCATCGTCTGCTGCGATTCCGACAACTGGCAAGGTATGGTCGCTATGTTTGAGTACAATACGTGTACCAGGGTGATCAGGGTTATTGGTATTTTTAATGACAAGAGGAATGCGGCCACGATAGGCAGGAAGTAAGGCTTCATCGTGAAGGACAGAGAATCCAGCGTAGGCCAACTCCCGCATTTCACGATAGGTTAATTCTTTGATCGAATGTGGGTTGTGGATGATTCCAGGGTGAGCGGCAAAAATACCGTCAACATCTGTAAAGTTTTCATAGAGATCAGCCTTAACACCAGCAGCAATGATAGAACCAGTAATATCTGATCCACCACGGGAGAAGGTACAGATTTGGTTATCAACTGTTACCCCAAAGAATCCAGGAATAACGAGGGCTTCGTCTGCCTGGCTCAACTCTTCAATTTTATCGTAGCTAGAAGGTAAGATACGTGCGTTTCCGGGTTCTGAACTCACAATGATACCTGCTTTTTTAGGATGAATATAGCGAGCAGGAACACCTTTATAGGTGAAATATTCAGCAACTAATTTGGCGTTGTTATCTTCTCCTGCTGCTAAAAAAGCATCATAGAGAAAGTCATTGTCTTCAATCGGCAGCGTTGCAAGGCTTAGAATACTATCTGCGATTTTTTTCATACACTTGCCTGGGAAATCTAGCTCATCCACCATGGCTTGATAGCGATTGATAATCCATTCTTGGCTAGCGGAGACATCTTTACCGTCTATATATTCTTTGTAATATTTTATCAGGGCGTCTGTTACCTTGGTGTCATTGCTATCTCGTTTACCAGGGGCAGATACGACGATAAATCGACGCTCTGAATCTGCTTGGACAATGTTGAATACTTTTTCAAGTTGGGTAGCTGATGCAAGTGAACTACCACCAAATTTAGTCACTTTCATAAAAATTTTCAATCTCCTTTTATACTTTTCATCATTATAGCAAAAACTGATACACTTGTCAGTAGCCTTATTGCGAAAGTTTGGGAATGTTCTGAATTATGTTATAATGAGCATTAGAGGAACTGGAAAAGGAATGGCAGATGATCTACAAAGGAATGATTTTTGATATGGATGGTGTCTTATTTCAGACAGAGCACTTCTACTATCAACGTAGGGCTGATTTTTTAGCGACAAAAGGTTTATCAGTTGCCCATCTAGACCAGACCCTGCTATTTTTGTAGGAGGAAGAGCAAATCAAGTTTGGAAGTTGGTCCTGCAAGATGACTATGATAACCGGGACATTCCAGCTCTGGAAGAAGAATACAGATGCTACAAAGAAGGACGGCCAACGCCCTATGGCGATTCTCTCTTTCCAGATGTGCCAAAGGTATTGTCTTATCTAAAGAAACAGAAAATAGAATTAGCCCTTGCTTCGAATACCGATCGCACGGAGATTGAGCGTGCTTTGACAGAAGCAGGGATTTATTCGTATTTTTCCTATATTTTTTCTGGGACGGAATGCCGTGCTTGTAAGCCGGATCCTGAAGTCTATGAAAAGGCTTGTGCTGCGCTAGGATTTTCCAAGTCTGAAACCTTGGTAATCGAAGATAGTCCTAAGGGAATTGAGGCAGGAAAGGCTGCTGGTCTGACAGTTTGGGCCATTCGAGATCAAGAATTAGGTTTGGATCAGTCGCAGGCAGATGATTTTTTAGACAGTTTGAGTGACTTGTATGATAGGCTGTAAGGAGGAGGCGTTGGGGCCTCTTTTACTATTGTTTAAGCTAGAAGAGCAAACTGATACTCAGTTAATTTCAAAAATAACTTTTTTGATCTTTTCTTAAGTAGTGCGGACGGAAGCAACCTCCTTCGGAGTTTCATTCCTAATTTTTGAGCCTAGGTCTCAAAAATTCCGTTATTAGTGACAGTAGCACTGTCACTAATCATACCACTACGGCGAAACTATCCTTTTAAGCTCACTTCGTTCGCTCTAAACTGCGGAATCTAAGAACCTGTATTTATAAGCGAAGTCATTCTAATGGGGAGCTTCTACTCGTCAAAAATCAAAGTCTGACGTCGTCAACTCACCTTGCTTCAACAGTCCGGTGGACTGTTGAAGGTTGGAAATAAGGATTATGTCATAATCCTCAGCTAATATTAGTCCAAACTAGTGGTTCAGTGGAGACGAGCTATGCTCGCTCTATTTCTCACCTTCCACAATTCTCAATTGTGGAAGCTAGTCAGATTTTGATTTTTATAGAGTATGAAAATCTCGTAATCGCTAGTTCGTTTTTCGGCTGTCACACTAGGAGATGGTTTTTCTAAAAGAATTTGTGATAGAATAACTCCAATACTTGAAACCTCTTTCTTTGAGGTGTCAAATTATCATTGTTTCGCTGTGATTTACGACATGGTTCACTCGTCAAAACAAAACGATGCTAATAACTAAAAGTTGACAGTCTATAGCCATAAAAGGAGGACAAAGATGATCTATGAAACGATTCGGTACGAAGTAGAAGAGCGTATTGCTAGGCTGACCTTATGTCGACCAGAAGTCTCAAACGGCTTTAATATTCCCATGTGTGAAGAAATCCTAGATGCAATTGAAAAAGCAAGCTTGGTAGAGGAAGTTATGATTCTTATCATTCAAGCAGAAGGAACTGTTTTTTCAATTGGAGGCGATTTAGTGGAAATGAAACGTGCGGTGGATGAAGATGATATTGCTTCTTTGGTTCGCATCGCAGAGTTGGTCAACCGGATTTCCTTTGCAATAAAGAAATGTCCAAAGCCAGTCATCGTGTTGGCAGACGGAGCGGTAGCGGGCGCGGCAGCCAATATGGCAGTTGCAGCTGATTTTGTCATTGCATCGGATAAGACGCGATTTATCCAAGCCTTTGTAGGAGTTGGTTTAGCACCTGATGCAGGTGGCTTATTTCTCTTGAGTCGCAGTATTGGTGCGAGTCGCGCGAGTCAATTGGTCATGACAGGAGAAAGTCTCACTGCAGAAAAAGCCTATGACTACGGATTTGTCTACCGAGTGGTTGAACAAGAAAAGATGGATAAGACTTGCCAGCAGTTGATTAAACGTCTCTTACGGCATTCTCCAAATTCCTACCGTGCCATTAAAGAATTGATATGGAAGAGTGAGTTTGAACAGTGGGAAGAATACACTCAGTTGGAGTTGAGACTGCAGCGTGAACTTGCTTTTAAAGAGGATTTTAAGGAAGGGGTTCGTGCGCATTTTGATAGACGGAGACCGCAATTTACAGGTAAATAACACCTTATCTTATATGTGAATTTTCCATTATTGAAATCGGATGTGACAAAAAATATTTGACAATCAAACTAATCTGTCGTATACTTTGAGAGTCAAAGTATGTAAGGAGGCATTCGGTTGTGGAAGAAGCAAAGATAAATGAGTATCTAACGGCTATTTTCAATAATGTATTGATTATTGAAGAGACCAGTCTACGTGGTAGTCGTTTTAAGGATATTTCAATCAAGGAAATGCACACAATTGATGTTATTGGTGACAGAGACGGTGTGACTCCGAGTCATGTAGCCCATGCTTTGATGGTTACACTTGGTACGGTGACAACCAGTTTGAATAATTTGGAACGAAAAGGCTATATCGAGCGGGTCAGATCGACCAGAGATCGCCGTGTGGTTCATCTTCATTTGACAAAAAAAGGAAGATTGGTCTATCGTCTGCACCAACGATTTCACAAAGAAATGGTGCGGCAAATTACCTCAGACATGGATGAAGCTGAATATAAGGTCATGAAAAAAGGCCTCTTGAAACTTTATCATTTCTTGGAGGACTTAAAATGACAAGCTTTGCAAAAATCAGTCATGTAGCCCATTATGTTCCAGAGCAAGTCATTGAAAATGATCAATTGACGGAGCTAATGGATACGAGTGATGAATGGATTGCTTCTCGGACTGGAATTCGCAGGCGCCATATCACAAGGAATGAGGATACGAGTGATTTAGCCATACAGGTAGCAAAGCAATTGCTACAAAAGAGTGGCTATGCTCCAGAAACGATTGATTTTATTATCCTTGCAACAATTACCCCGGATTCAGCGATGCCGTCGACGGCAGCACGTGTTCAGGCTAATATCGGTGCGAGTCAAGCCTTTGCCTACGATTTGGTTGCAGCTTGTTCTGGGTTTGTCTTTGCCTTATCGACTGCTGAAAAGTTGATTGCTTCAGGACGTTACCAAAGAGGGATGGTCATTGGTGCAGAAACACTTTCTAAAACCCTTGATTGGTCAGATAGAAGCACGGCTGTTCTCTTTGGAGATGGTGCAGGAGGTATCCTATTGGATGTGGCAGATCAGCCGCATTTTCTAGGGGAAATTCATCGGACAGATGGTAGCAGAGGAATGGATTTACAATCGGGTGTGGCAGGACTTTCTTCCCCTTTTTCAGAAACAGGTGTCAGCAATCCGTATCTGAAAATGGAAGGGCGCTCTATCTTTGAATTTGCAATGCGAGATGTGACCAAGACCATACAAGATTTGCTTGTCCGTCACGGTTTGTCGGATGATGAGATCGATTATTATTTATTACATCAGGCTAATCGGCGGATTTTGGAAAAAATGGCTAAGAAATTGGGAAGCAATCTAGCGAAATTTCCAGCCAATATGAACGAGTATGGCAATACCAGTGCAGCAAGCATTCCGATTTTACTATCGGAGTGTGTCGAGCAGGGTAGCGTTCTCCTTGACGGTAGCCAAACTCTTGTGATGAGTGGATTTGGTGGCGGTCTTACTTGGGGAGCTATTCTATTAAAACTTTAGTTAATGAACTGTTTTTACAGTTATTAAAAATTTTTAATTTTCTTTAAAGGAGAACTATCATGGCAGTATTTGAAAAAGTACAAGCAATTATCGTTGAAGAACTTGGTAAGGATGCAGAAGAAGTAACCCTTACAACAACATTTGAAGATTTAGATGCAGATTCATTGGACTTGTTCCAAGTGATTTCAGAAATCGAAGACGAATTTGATATTCAAATCGAATCAGAAGAAGGGCTGAACACGGTAGCTGATTTAGTGGCTTACGTGGAAGCACAAACAAAATAAAACGCAACGAAGATAAACGATAAAAATGCTAGTTTCTAGCATTTTTACTAGAGCAAATAATTTGAAAGTCAAAACATTGAAATATCAAATTATTTATAAAACGGTAGTGAGTAAAAGATGCTCACTTCCTTGTTTAGTTAATTATTTGATAATCAAATGATTAACTAAGCAAATGAAGAATTGAAAGAGGACAGTATGCAAACAAAGATTACAGAATTACTGGGTATTGAGTATCCGATTTTCCAAGGCGGTATGGCTTGGGTGGCAGATGGCGATTTAGCTGGTGCGGTATCTAATGCAGGAGGTCTAGGGATTATCGGTGGCGGAAATGCCCCCAAAGAAGTTGTAAAAGCCAATATCGACAAGGTCAAGGCCTTGACAGATAAGCCTTTTGGGGTCAATATCATGCTCTTGTCTCCCTTTGTCGATGATATTGTCGACTTGGTCATTGAAGAGGGTGTAAAAGTGGTGACAACTGGGGCTGGCAATCCTAGAAAATATATGGAACGTTTCCACGCGGCAGGGATTACAGTGATTCCGGTTGTTCCAAGTGTCGCCCTTGCAAAACGAATGGAAAAATTGGGTGTCGATGCGGTTATTGCAGAAGGAATGGAAGCAGGAGGTCACATTGGAAAATTGACAACCATGACCTTGGTCCGTCAGGTCGTAGAAGCTGTTTCGATTCCAGTAATTGCAGCGGGGGGTATCGCAGACGGTCACGGGGCAGCTGCGGCCTTTATGCTAGGAGCGGAAGCAGTACAAGTTGGGACACGTTTTGTGGTGGCGAAAGAATCCAATGCGCATCCCAACTTCAAGGCTAAGATTTTAAAAGCAAAAGATATTGATACGACTATTTCTGCTCAAGTTGTAGGTCATCCTGTACGTGCAATCAAAAATAAGTTGGCAACAGCTTATGCCAGCGCGGAAAAAGACTTCCTACGTGGGGTAAAAACGAGCGAAGACATTGAAGTTTTGGGGGCTGGCGCTCTGCGCAATGCGGTTGTAGACGGTGATGTGGACTATGGCTCAGTCATGGCAGGACAGATTGCTGGCTTGATTACAAAAGAAGAATCATGTGCGGAGATTGTGCGTGATATTTATGATGGAGCAACTCGTGTCATCAAAGAACAGGCTGCACGCTGGGTGACAGATGGAGAATAAGATGACAAAAACAGCCTATTTATTTGCAGGTCAGGGAGCCCAATACCTAGGTATGGGAAGGGACTTGTATGACCAGTATGAGATTGTCAGGAAAACCTTTGATGAGGCGACCAGTGTCCTTGGCTATGATGTGCGAGCCCTGATTGATTCGGATGATGAAAAACTCAATCAAACTCGCTATACTCAGCCAGCGATTTTAACGACATCGGTTGCCATTTGGCGCTTGTTGCAAGAAAAAGGAGCAAGCGCAGATATGGTGGCAGGTCTCTCCTTGGGTGAATATAGTGCCTTGGTAGCTTCAGGTGCTTTGGACTTTAAAGAGGCAGTTGCCTTGGTCGCCAAGCGTGGAGAATATATGGAAACTGCTGCGCCAGCAGGGAGTGGAAAAATGGTCGCCGTCTTGAATGCAGACTTGGAGACAATTGCGAGTGCCTGTCAAGCTGCGTCAAGTTATGGTATTGTAGCGCCTGCCAACTACAACACACCTGCTCAGATTGTAATTGGTGGCGAAGTTGCTGCAGTCGATAGAGCTGTAGATTTGCTGAAAGAGGCTGGTGTCAAGCGCTTGATTCCACTCAATGTATCAGGTCCTTTTCATACAGCCTTGCTAGAACCTGCTTCAAAGCAATTAGCAACAGTCTTAACGACGGTTTCTTTTCGTGATTTTGCCCTTCCCTTGGTTGGCAATACGCTAGCTCAGGTGATGACCAAAGAAGAAATCGTTCCTCTTTTGACACGTCAGGTGATGGAGCCTGTTCGTTTCTATGATTCGATTGCTTGTATGCAGGCAGCTGGGGTGACAGAATTTGTCGAAATTGGTCCAGGAGCAGTTCTGTCAGGCTTTTTGAAAAAAATTGATCGTTCAGCACGTGTCCGACAGGTCGAAAATCTTGCTACGCTGGCAGCATTTATGGCAGAGGAGTAAAAAATGGAAGTAAATGGAAAAAATGTATTGATTACAGGCTCTAGTCGTGGAATTGGACTAGGAATTGCCCATGAATTTGCAAGGCAAGGAGCTAATGTCATCTTAAATGGGCGTAGTAACATTTCCGAAGAGGTAATAGAGAGTTTTGCAGCCTATGGTGTTCAAGTCCACGTGGTGTTGGGCAATGTTTCGGACTCCAGTGAAGCACAGCGCATGGTGGCAGAAGCCATTGAATATGCAGGTTCTGTCGATATTTTGATCAACAATGCTGGTGTTACAAAAGATGGCTTGGCACTAAGGATGTCAGAAGATGATTTTGAGGCAGTATTAAAGGTCAATCTGACAGGGACTTTCAATATGGCCCAAGCTGTTTTGAAACCGATGATCAAGGCGAAAGCTGGAGCCATTATCAATGTCTCTAGTGTCGTGGGATTGACAGGTAATGCTGGGCAGGCCAATTATGCGGCTTCTAAAGCAGGTGTGATTGGATTGACAAAGTCGATTGCTCGTGAGGTTGCAGGCCGAAATATCCGTGTTAATGCCATTGCCCCAGGATTTATCGAATCAGACATGACAGCTGTACTGTCTGATAAAATCAAAGACGCCATGCTCGGACAGATTCCGATGAAACGTTTTGGACTTGCACAGGAAGTGGCTGAAGTGGCTGTTTTCCTAGCCCGCCAAGAATACCTTACTGGCCAAGTCATCGCTATCGACGGTGGCTTAACCATGCAATAAAGGAGTAAGACATGACAACAAACCGTGTAGTAGTAACAGGATATGGCCTAACATCGCCGATTGGAAATACACCTGAAGAATTTTGGAATAGCTTGAAATCTGGAAAAGTCGGGATTGGTCCCATTACCAAATTTGATACGAGTGACTACAATGTCCATAATGCTGCAGAAGTGACGGATTTTCCATTTGATAAATATTTCGTCAAAAAAGATACTAATCGGTATGATTTGTATTCGCTTTATGCCTTGTATGCGGCTCATGAGGCAATTGCTCATGCCGCTTTAGATACTGATTGCCTCGATCGTGACCGTTTTGGTGTGATTGTCTCAACTGGTATCGGTGGTATCAAGGAAATCGAAGAGCAAGTTGAAAAAATGAACACCAAGGGTGCTAAGCGCATTCGTCCGATGACCCTTCCAAAAGCTCTTCCTAATATGGCTGCTGGAAATATTGCCATGCAGGTTGGAGCAAATGGAGTCTGCAAATGTGTGATTACTGCTTGTGCCTCATCCAATGATGCAATTGGGGAGGCCTTTCGTGAAATCAAATTTGGGTTTCAAGATGTGATGCTGGCAGGTGGTTCAGAAGCAGCGATTACCCCATTTGCAATCGGTGGTTTCCAAGCCTTGACCGCTCTTTCCACTACCGAAGATCCATTGAGGGCTTCGATTCCCTTTGATAAGGATCGTAACGGCTTTGTTATGGGAGAGGGTGCGGCCGTTCTGGTCTTAGAGAGCTTGGAGCATGCTGAAAAACGTGGAGCGACTATCTTAGCAGAAATCGTAGGATATGGAAATACCTGCGATGCCCACCACATGACCTCTCCTCATCCAGAAGGACTTGGTGCCATTAAGGCGATGAAATTGGCTATTGGTGAAGCAGGTTTAGAACCTCAAGATATTGACTATATCAATGCTCATGGGACCTCTACTCCAGCCAATGAAAAGGGCGAGAGTCAAGCGATTGTAGCGGTGTTTGGAACGAATACGCCAGTTTCTTCTACCAAGTCTTACACAGGTCATCTTTTAGGAGCAGCAGGAGCCGTTGAGGCGGTTGCGGTGATTGAAGCCATGCGCCATTCTCATGCTCCAAAGACAGCAGGAACGACAGAATTGTCTGACTATATTGAAGCAGATGTCATTTATGGTCAAGGGCGTGATATGGAGATTCGCCATGCGATCTCAAACACCTTTGGTTTCGGTGGACACAATGCGGTCATTGCCTTTAAACGTTGGGAGGATTAAGTGAACAATACAGAGATTAAGGACTTGATGAGCCAGTTTGATCAGTCAAGTTTACGGGAATTTTCTTATACAAGTGACGGTGTTCAGCTAGTCTTTAGTAAAAATGAGCACAAGGCTGAAACAGCCGCTCCAGTTGTAGTACCAGTTGCTGCTCCGCAAGTGGAAGCGGCACCAGCTTCAGCTAGAGGGTTTACACCTAATGCTACTAGTGAAGGGACAGTAGTAGAAAGTCCTCTTGTGGGCGTAGCCTATCTGTCACCGTCACCAGATAAGCCAGCCTTTGTCTCCGTTGGGGATACCGTCAAGAAAGGTCAGACAGTGATGATTATCGAGGCTATGAAAGTCATGAATGAAATTCCTGCTTCGTGTGACGGTATTGTGGCTGAAGTGTTAGTCGCAAATGAAGATGTGATTGAATTTGGACAAGGATTGGTGCGGATTGTATGATGGATATTCAACAAATTAAAGAAGCTCTTCCTCACCGCTACCCCATGCTCTTGGTCGATCGGGTTCTTGAGGTGAAAGAAGATGAGATTGTCGCCTTAAAAAATGTGACGATTAACGAGCCTTTCTTTAAGGGGCATTTTCCAGACTATCCAGTCATGCCAGGAGTTCTTATCATGGAAGCTCTAGCGCAGACAGCAGGCGTCTTGGAATTATCCAAGGAAGAAAATAAGGGCAAGCTCGTCTTTTACGCGGGCATGGATAAGGTCAAATTTAAAAAGCAAGTCGTGCCAGGAGATCAACTCATTATGACAGCCCGTTTTGTCAAACGCCGTGGTACGATTGCAGTTGTAGAAGCCAAGGCAGAGGTAGACGGCAAACTTGCTGCTAGTGGTGTTTTAACCTTTGCAATCGGCAAGTAGGAGAAAGGAGGAGAGCATGTTTCGGAAAATACTGATAGCCAATCGTGGCGAGATTGCTGTGCGGATTATTCGTGCGGCGCGTGAATTGGGGATTGCAACGGTGGCCGTCTATTCAACGGCTGACGAGGAAGCTCTCCATACCATGCTAGCAGACGAAGCCATTTGTATTGGTCCAGCTCGTTCGCGGGATTCTTATTTGAACATGAATGCCATTGTTTCTGCCGCAGTGGTGACAGGGGCAGAGGCCATTCATCCAGGATTTGGCTTTTTAAGTGAAAATTCAACCTTTGCGACCCTTTGTTCCGAAGTAGGAATCACATTTATCGGACCGTCTGGAAAAGTTATGGACACTATGGGGGATAAAATCAATGCTAGAAAAAAGATGATTGCGGCAAATGTCCCTGTGATTCCAGGTTCAGATGGAGAAGTATTTACAGCTGAAGAGGCAACTGCCATTGCTGAAAAAATTGGTTATCCTGTCATGCTAAAAGCCTCGGCTGGTGGTGGCGGAAAAGGAATTCGCAAGGTAGAAAAAGCAGCAGACCTAAGCGCAGCTTTTGAATCTGCTTCCAGCGAAGCCAAGGCTGCATTTGGAAATGGGGCGATGTACTTGGAGCGGGTCATCTATCCAGCCAGACACATTGAAGTTCAGATTTTAGCAGACCGATACGGTCATGTTGTGCATTTAGGGGAGCGGGATTGCTCGCTTCAGCGTAACAATCAAAAGGTGCTGGAAGAAGCTCCTTCGATTGCTATCGGACAAACACTTCGTGAACAGATTGGTCAAGCAGCGGTGCGTGCAGCCACAGCGGTTGGTTATGAAAATGCAGGAACAATTGAATTTCTCTTAGACGAAGCAAGTGGTCAGTTTTATTTCATGGAAATGAACACCCGTGTTCAGGTAGAACATCCTGTAACAGAATTTGTCACAGGTATTGATATTGTCAAGGAACAGATTCGCATTGCGTCAGGGCAAGAATTGAGTGTAACTCAAGATGAGATCAGGATTCAAGGGCATGCTATTGAATGCCGCATCAATGCTGAAAATCCAGCCTTTAACTTTGCACCAAGTCCAGGTAAGATTTCTAATCTTTACCTACCGAGTGGTGGTGTTGGAGTGCGAGTAGATTCGGCGGTTTATCCAGGGTACACGATTCCGCCCTATTACGACAGTATGATTGCCAAGGTTATCGTGCATGGTGCCAATCGCTTTGAAGCTCTTATGAAAATGCAGCGAGCCTTGTATGAACTTGAAATTGACGGCCTAGTGACCAATACAGATTTTCAATTAGACTTGATTGCAGATAAACGTGTGGTAGCAGGAGATTATGACACAGCCTACCTCATGGAAGAATTTTTACCTCGTTATCGTGTAGCAGTAGAGTAAGTTGTGCTAGTCAGGAGAAAAGAAGGAGGAGCCAATGGCTTTATTTAGAAAAAAAGATAAATACATTCGCATCAATCCCAATCGATCGCTCATTAACACGTCTTCTCATAAAAAACCAGAAGTGCCTGATGCTCTGTTTTCAAAGTGTCCTGCCTGCAAGCGTTTGATTTACCAGAAAGAGCTGGGTCAGGAAAAAATGTGTCAACATTGCTCCTATGTCTTTCGAATTGGCGCTTACGAGCGTTTGGCGTTAACAGTCGATGAAGATTCCTTTAAAGAATTGTTTACAGGTATTGAGACGACCAATCCTCTCAATTTCCCCCAGTATACCGAGAAGTTAGCAGCAGTCCGTGTGAAAACAGGTTTGGACGAAGCAGTATTGACAGGCAAGGCAGAGATTTTAGGACAGGAAGTAGCACTCGGTATCATGGATGCCTCCTTTATCATGGCTAGTATGGGGACCGTGGTTGGTGAAAAAATAACCCGTTTGTTTGAATATGCGACAGAGCAACAATTGCCAGTCGTCCTGTTTACGGCTTCGGGTGGTGCTCGGATGCAGGAAGGGATTATGAGTCTCATGCAAATGGCAAAGATTTCCGCAGCTGTTAAGCGCCATTCCAATGCAGGTTTGTTTTATTTGACCATTCTGACGGATCCAACGACAGGTGGAGTCACTGCTTCTTTTGCCATGGAGGGCGACATTATTCTAGCGGAACCACAGGCCTTAGTGGGTTTTGCAGGTCGTCGCGTTATTGAAACGACCGTACGAGAGCAGCTACCAGATGATTTTCAAAAGGCTGAATTTTTACAGGAACATGGATTTGTCGATGCGATTGTTAAGCGTCAGGAATTGCGGGACACAATTGGTTTTCTAGTTAGACTGCATGGAGGAAAGAGATGACGGAGATTGCAAAAATCATTCGGCAGGCGCGTGATCAGGCTAGGTTGACCAGTCTGGATTATGCTCGTCTGCTCTTAGATGAGTTCATAGAATTGCATGGTGATCGTCAATTTCGTGATGACGGTGCAGTCATCGGTGGACTCGGTCTCTTAGGTGGAATGCCTGTTACAGTTGTGGGGATTCAAAAAGGCAAGAGTTTGCAAGATAATTTGAAACGAAATTTTGGTCAGCCACATCCAGAAGGGTATCGAAAGGCCTTGCGCTTGATGAAACAGGCTGAGAAATTTGGTCGACCAATTCTGACGCTGATTAACACGGCTGGAGCCTATCCAGGAATTAGTGCGGAAGAGCGGGGTCAAGGGGAAGCAATTGCTCGTAATCTCATGGAAATGAGTGATTTAAAGGTTCCCATTATTGCTTTAATCATCGGTGAAGGTGGATCAGGTGGTGCGCTCGCCCTAGCAGTAGCAGACCGAGTCTGGATGTTGGAGAATGCCATTTATGCAGTGCTTAGCCCAGAGGGATTTGCTTCTATTTTATGGAAAGATGCTAGTCGCGCCATGGAAGCTGCCAAGCTCATGAAAATTACCTCCTATGAGCTATTGGAAATGGGAGTGGTTGACAAGGTCATTTCAGAAAAAGGCAGCCAGAAAGAAGTCGTGGAAGGCTTAAGAAAAGAATTGATGACTAGTTTTGCGGAGTTACAATCCTGTTCAAGAGAGCAATTAGTCGCAGAACGCTATGAGCGTTTCCGAAAATATTAAAAAATGAGGAACAGCGTGATTTTGAAGAAATCACCTGTCCTCATTTTTTATGCTTAGATAAAAAGTTCATATTCTATGCCTATATTGCTCTAAAAAATAGATTGAGCAAGCCTCAACCTATTTTTATCTATAAAACTGTCTTAATTAGGTGCAATCACTTCGGCTCCACCCATGTATGGTCGAAGGACTTCTGGAATAGTCACAGAACCGTCTGCGTTTTGGTAGTTTTCAAGAATGGCAGCGACAGTACGTCCGACGGCAAGTCCTGATCCATTTAAGGTATGAAGGAGTTTGACCTTGCCATCTGCCTCGTCACGGTAGCGGATTTGGGCACGGCGTGCTTGGAAATCTTCTGTATTGGAACAGCTAGAGATCTCACGGTAGGCATTTTGAGCAGGAATCCATACTTCTAAATCATAGGTCTTAGCTGCAGAGAAGCCCATATCTCCTGTACAAAGGGCAAGAACCCGGTATGGAAGTCCTAATTTTTGGAGGATATTTTCTGCGTTGGCTGTCATTTTCTCCAGTTCTTCGTAAGATTTTTCTGGTTTGGCAAACTTGACCATTTCAACCTTGTGGAATTGGTGCAGGCGAATCAAACCACGGGTATCACGACCAGCAGAACCAGCTTCTGAACGGAAGGATGGACTCATTGCGGTGAAGTAAATTGGTAAGTCTTTATCGTCTAAAATTTCATCGCGGTAGTAGTTGGTAAGCGGTACCTCTGCTGTCGGGATAAGGACAAAGTTGGTTTGATCAAGTTCAAAGGTATCTTCCTTAAATTTTGGATATTGTCCTGTGCCAAACATAGAATCATGGTTGACCATGTAAGGAGTGATGATTTCCTGGTAACCTTCAGCGATATGCTCATCGAGCATGAAGTTGTAAAGAGCACGCTCTAGACGAGCACCGAGATTCTTATAGAAGAGGAAGCGAGCACCAGTTACCTTGGCTCCACGTTCCCAGTCGAGAATCCCCAAGTCTTCTCCGAGATCCCAGTGAGCTTTTGGTTCAAAGTCGAATTCGCGCGGTGTTCCCCAACGGCGAACTTCGACATTTTCTTCTTCATCTGCCCCAACAGGGACGCTATCATGGGGTGTATTTGGTAAGATGACAAGAATGGCTTGTAATTTTTCGTCAATTGCAAGGAGTTCAGCATCGAGTTCCTTGATAGTTGCAGAGAGTCTTTGCATGGCTTCAATTTTGTCGTCTGCATTTTCCTTATTGCGTTTTGCTTGGGCGATTTCAGCGGATACGGTATTGCGTTCAGCCTTTAACTCCTCTACCTTGACCAAGACCTCACGGCGTTTGGCATCGAGTTCCTTGATTTGAGCTAGGGTCTCAGTTGCTACCCCACGGGTTGCAAGTTTTGCTGCTACTCCGTCAAAATCGGCACGAATACGTTTGATATCTAACATGGTTTCCCTCCTATAAAAATGCACCCATGAACGTGTTGGAGTGACAGAGCCACGGTTCCATCCAACTTCACATGAGTGCACTTGTTTTTGTATCAAAATAAATTACACGGTAGAATTTCATATCCCTTGCTTATCTGCTTACAGCAACCGCAGACTTTCTGAAAAGCGCCTGATACTACTTATCCGTTGAAATGATTATACTTGATTTTTTACTTTTTGGCAAATAGATTTTTAAAAAAGTGACCGATTGTTTGTAAAAGAGTGGGTAATTTGACAACTTTTTCATTGCCGATGTGGTTTCTGGCGTGTTTGAGAATGTTACCAGCATCTTTGGAGGCAAAGAGGAATTTCCCACTATCTGTAAAAACTTGGAAATGCCGACTGACCGTTTTTCCAGAGACGTTTGCACCAATTTGTAGAACATTTTCCCAAGGGATTTGGATATAGTCTTCCACATTGGCATCTGCGTAGAATTCCAATGCCTTGTCACCAACTAAAAATTTGCCGACCTTTCCTCCGATTCCAAGGTAAGAGACACCAGTTGTCTGAAATTCAACGGTTTTATTTTGTGATTGTGCCATGATGATTCCTTATCGTTCTTGTTTTCTTTATTATACCACATTTATAGACTGGATTTGTTCCTAGTTTGCTGTGGTTTGCTTGCTATCTTGTCGATAGTTGGGATAAAAACACTAAAAGAAGGCCGGAACCTTCTTTTTGATACTCTGTAAACCTCAATGTTCTGACTATATCGTGCAACTACGGCTAGAACTGAAGTTCAGCAAGGTGAGTGAACAAGGTCAGAGCTTGATGTTTAATGAATATTACATGATACCTGCTACACGAGCAAGGATACCAACGATAAAGAGTCCAATGATGATGGTGATTGGAGAAACTTTTTTCTTCAACAACCACATACATAGGAAGGTAAGGAGTAAGTTCATGAACCCTGGAATCAAACCATTCAAGTTATCTTGGAAAGTTGTGACCTTAGTAGGAGTTTGAGAGAGTCCTTGACCAACTTGTTCAAAGGCCTGACGAATTCCTTCGCTACCAGCTGGCAATTGATCCCAATGGATATATGCTTCTTTGGCAAGCGGCACTTCAGAGACATTGAAGGTAAAGTTGATAGATACCCAACGTTGTGCTAAGACAGCAAGGATAAACATACCAAGGATAGAAGCGCCTTTTGTGATGTCTTGGAGGATACCACCAGACATATCTTTGGTGATTTCAGAACCAGCCTTGTAGCCGATTTCTTGTGTGTACCACAAGAAGGACATACGGATTAAGTTCCATGCGATGAAGAAGAGAAGTGGGCCGATGATGTTTCCTGTAAGAGCAAGGGAAGCACCAAGAGAACCGAGGATTGGACGAACAGTAAACCAGAAGACTGGGTCACCGATACCAGCAAGAGGTCCCATCATACCGATTTTCACCCCTTGGATTGCTGCATCGTCAATATCTGCACCATTTGCACGTTCTTCTTCAAGAGCAAGCGTTACACCAATAATAGGAGCAGCCACGTATGGGTGCGTGTTGAAGAATTCCATGTGGCGCTTAAGAGCCGCAGCTTGATCTTCTTTATTCGTGTATAGTTTTTTAAGAGCAGGTACTAAAGAGTAAGCCCAACCCAAGTTTTGCATACGCTCGAAGTTCCAAGAAGCCTGAAGAAATTGTGAACGCCACCATACTTTTTTACGGTCGTTTACGGAAAGTTGTAGTTTTTCTGACATTGTAAATCTCCCTTCTTAGTAATCTTCTAAGATATCGCCAATTGGGTCGTTAGAAGTAGCTCCCCCACCGTTTCCACCTGTTTTTGAAAGGTGAAGGTAGATAAGGGCAATGGCTACACCAAGTGTACCAAAACCGATCAAAGTGATGTCTGTTACAGCAGCAAGTACGAAACCAATCGCAAAGAATGGCCATACTTCGCGGGTTGCCATCATGTTGATAACCATGGCAAAACCAACGGCTACAACCATACCCCCACCAACTTGCATACCACCTTTGAGCCATTCAGGCATCAATTCAAGCATAGCTTGTACTGATTCAGCAGGAATAGCAAGCAGTAGGGCAGCAGGAATAGCGATACGAAGTCCTTGAAGAGAAAGAGCAATCAAGTGGTAGCGCTCAAGAGCAGCGAAGTTTCCTTTTTCAGCAGCCGCATCAGCACCGTGCACAAGAGCAACAGAAGCAGTACGAACGAGCATGGTAAGGAAAAGACCTGCAATAGCCAGAGGGATAGCGATCCCTTGAGCGACACTGATAGCTCCTTGTGAGAAGTCGCCACCTTTTACGAGGATGATAGCAGCAGCGATAGAAGCAAGGGCAGCGTCAGGAGCGATAGCAGCTCCGATGTTAGACCAGCCCAGAGCGACAAGCTGAAGCGCGCCACCAAGGGCAACACCGGCTGCAAGGTTACCTGTTACAAGACCGACAAGGGTACAAGCAACGATTGGTTGGTGAAATTGGAATTGGTCGAGGACACCTTCCATACCAGCAAGGAATGCAACTACGACGACCAAAATCATTGAAATTAATGACATGATAAATCCTTTCTTTTCATAACGATATAAGATGAGGCTGAAAACGATTGTTTTTTCCTCTGTTGTGCCAAGAATGATTGAATTGAGTCCATATAGATAGGCATGCTCAAGTGTGATAGGTGAACAGCTCAAGTCTGCTAATGAATAAAACCATCAATCGGATCGAAATTTCTGATGAGAAATTAGTGAGGCACATTTGCTTTGTTGATTAAGTCAAACAAGTCTTTCTTCGAGTCGTTTGGTACCTTACGGACATCAAATTCAACGCCTAAGTCACGCAATTTTTCAAAGGTAACGACATCTTCTTTATCCATAGAAAGGACGTTGTTGACCATGGTTTTACCAGTTGAATGCGCCATTGAGCCGACATTCAAGGTCTTGATTGGCACACCGCCTTCAATTGCACGAAGTGCATCCTGAGGTGTTTCAAACAGGATAAGGGCGTGGGTATTTCCAAATCGAGGATCTTTTGCAACATCAATCAATTTCTGGATTGGTACGACATTTGCTTTGACATTTCCTGGTGCAGCTTGCTTGATTAACTCTTTACGAAGTGTATCTGCTGCGACTGAGTCAGAAGCAACGATAATCCGATCTGCTTTTGAATCAGGTGTCCAGGCAGTCGCAACTTGACCATGCAAGAGACGTGTGTCAATACGAGCAAGGTTGATTTTTAATTTCCCGTCCCCGATGACTGTTCCTTCAGGAATAGCAGCTTGTGCAGCCGGTGCTTGTGCAGCAGCAACTGTTTCTTCTACAGGGTTCAATTCTTCTGGAAGGGCTTTGATTCCGTCTTTTGATTCTTTGATGATATTAGCAGCAACAGCAGCAACGCCTGCATTTGCATCCATCATACGTTCTGTGTAGGCTTGAATTAACATTGGCAAATTCAAACCAGTAATGATAGCGAAGGTACGGTCTGGGTTTTCTCCCATAACACGACTTGCTTGGTTAAATGGTGATCCACTCCATAGGTCAGCAAGAACCAAGATTTCGTCATTCGCATCAAAAGTAGCCACAGCATTGTTGAATTTTGCATATAGATCGTCTGGCCCCTCGTTTGGCATAAAGGTTACAACCTGAACTTTTTCTTGTTCGCCAAAAATCATGGAACCAGATTGATGAATACCTGCAGCAAATTCACCATGGCTTGCAATAATGATTCCGATACTCATTATGTTTCCTCCTAAGTCATTTTCCAATCATTGAAATCGACCATTTTCAGCGCCTTGCACCTATCTACCGGCTCTGAATTGAAATCTTGTTCAATGATAAAAGTTCTCCATGTTGCTAGTTTTTGAGCTGACATTTTTGAACCACTTTATTATAAAACGTTTTCAAACCCTCTGTCAAGTAAATATGTGCTAATTGTAAGTAAATTTTTTCGAAAATTTCTGAAATAAAAACATAATTTTACAAGGTAGGTTGCATAAAGGTTGACAAAGAAAGGGTTACGGGATTCTGAAACAAGAAAAAAGTTGACAGAGAAGTGTGACAGCTGGTTAGAGAAAGTTACGCCTGTTCGAAAGCATCAAAAGATGTGAATACGAATATAGATGTTATCCTATCAACGTACAAAAAAATCAATACCAAAAAGGGAATTGATTCTTTACTCTAAAAATAGTTTACGCAATTCTCTTGCCACGCCGTCTTCGTCATTAGTAAATTCCGATAGGCGATCGGCGTAGGGGAGGAGAGTATCACTTGCGTTTTTCATAGCATAACCAACACCTGCCAGTGAAAGCATTTGGACGTCGTTGTGTTCGTCGCCAAAGGCAATCAAATCTTTCGCCTCCATGCGGTAGTGGTCGAGGAGATAGGAGAGGGCAGAGGCTTTGGTAACACCTTTTGCACAGGTTTCAAGGATATTGAGAGGACCGCCCCAAGTATTGATTTCTAGTTCATCATTGAAATAATGGTTGATTTCATCGGCTAGGGCATATTTGTCGGTTGCGCGTGTCTGCATCAAAATGGAATGGGGATCTGATGTAATCCGCTCAGGCTTGATGAGGGTGTCTGGCGTGATTTGCTCGACCCCTAGGAGGGCAGGGCTAAAATTGTCCAGATAATTTTGTGTGATGAAGAACTTGTTTTTGTATTCTCCGGCAATAAAATCAGCTTCAAATCGTTCTTCTTCTCTTAGAAAATCGATGAGATAGCGTTTATCGATGAGGATATTTTTCTCCCATTTCCAGCGCTGTTCAGGGATATGAATCAGCGAACCATTGAAATTTATCATGGGAGTAGACAGTCCTAATTCTTGATAATATTGGCGTGCCATGCGATAGGGACGACCTGTCGCAATAATTACAGTATGGCCAGCTTCTTGAACCTTGCGAATGGTATCAATGGTATAGGTGCTTAATTGGCTCTGCTTGTTTAATAAGGTCCCATCTAAATCAAGGGCAATCATTTTTTTCTTCATGGAGGAACTCCTTTCGATGAGTTAATACCTCTAAGTATAGCAGAATAAGGATTATCTGGCAAAGTGTAGCTATCTTATTTTTGTTTCTTAGTCGCTGATTGAACACGAAAACGCAGTAAAAACCGAACGTTTTATAGATGAACAAGATATTTTTAGGAAAAAGAAAACAATTTCACGAACATTATACTTGAAAGATGAATGTTTTTAGGTTATAATCTATTTATCGTTCGTAAATAAAGGAGATTTTTTGAAAATGGACAACTATTTTGGTCTAAAAGAAAATGGAACGACAGTTTCCACAGAAATCATGGCAGGGATGACGACCTTCTTTGCTATGTCTTATATCTTGTTTGTCAACCCGAGTGTGCTTAGTGTAGCAGGAATGCCTTCTCAAGCGGTATTCTTGGCAACCATTATTGCCAGTGCGGTGTCTACCTTAATCATGGGCTTATTTGCCAATGTTCCATACGCGCTAGCACCAGGAATGGGATTGAATGCCTTCTTTACCTATACCGTTGTTATCGGTCTAGGCTTTACTTGGCAGGAAGCTCTTGCCATGGTTTTCCTTTGTGGCTTGTTTAACATCTTTATCACGGTTACAAAGGTCCGTAAGAGTATTATCAAGGCGATTCCGGTTAGCTTACAACATGCGATTGGTGGCGGTATTGGGGTTTTTGTTGCTTATCTTGGTTTCAAAAATGCAAACCTCATTACATTCTTGACATCAGGTTCTGATATTATTACGGTCAATGGTGTTGCTCCTGCTGATGCAACAGCAGATACCTTCTCAAATGGTGTTTTCTCTGTTTTGGCAGGTGGTGGAGTTGTTCCAGCGATTTCAACCTTTACAAATCCTAGTGTTCTCTTAACTGTCTTTGGTTTGATTTTAACAGCTATCTTAGTCATTAAAAATGTTCGCGGTGGGATTCTTATTGGGATTATTGCAACTACTCTTGCGGGAATTCCAATTGGTGTAGTAGATATTTCTTCTATTAACCTTGCAGAAAATCATATCGGTAGCGCCTTTGCAGAATTGGGAACAACCTTCCTTGCAGCTTTTGATGGCATGGCTTCTCTCTTTAGCAATACAGAGCGTCTGCCATTGGTACTCATGACAATTTTCGCTTTCAGCTTGTCTGATACATTTGATACGCTTGGAACCTTTATCGGAACTGGTCGTAAGACAGGTATTTTCTCGGCAGAAGATGAAGCAGCTCTCGAAAACGGAAAAGGCTTCAACTCAAAAATGGACAAGGCCCTCTTTGCCGATGCGATTGGTACGTCAATCGGTGCGATTTTTGGAACATCCAATACGACAACCTATGTGGAGTCTGCTGCAGGTATTTCAGCAGGTGGTCGAACTGGTTTGACCGCAGTGACAACAGCTGTCTTGTTCTTACTTTCTATTTTAATCTTGCCATTTGTAGGGATTGTCCCAGCAGCTGCAACAGCTCCAGCGCTTATCATCGTTGGAGTCATGATGGTTTCTTCTTTCCTTGATGTGGATTGGAGCAACTTTGAAGATGCCCTACCAGCTTTCTTTGCAGCCTTCTTCATGGCACTTTGCTTCTCTATTTCATACGGAATTGCAGCAGCCTTTATCTTCTATTGCTTGGTCAAAGTTTCAACCGGAAAGGCAAAAGAAATTCACCCAATTCTTTGGGGAGCAACAGCTCTATTTATTCTGAACTTTATTATCTTAGCGATTTTGTAAAATAAATTAGGACTCTCGTACAGACAAGTTGGTTTCAGCTTGTCTGTTTTTCTTCAGTAGAGAACTGACAAATCTCGCTTGCTGTGGTATAATAATCATCATGTATAGTCAGAATGAAGAAGAATTGATTGTCCTTGGGGCACGAATTGGTCAGCAATTGCAAGCAGGAGATATTCTTGTGTTGACAGGTGATTTAGGAGCTGGAAAAACCACACTCACCAAAGGAATTGCCCAGGGTCTTGGAGTTCAGCAGATGGTAAAAAGTCCAACCTATACCATTGTTCGTGAATATGAGGGGCGCCTGCCACTCTATCATTTGGATGTTTATCGTATTGGTGATGACCCAGATTCGATTGATTTAGATGATTTTTTATATGGAGATGGTGTGACAGTGATTGAGTGGGGGGAGTTGCTGGAAGACACTCTCTTAGATGGCTATCTAAGGATTATCATTGAGAAGGTTGAGGACGGTCGTCAGTTGATATTGGAGCCGCAGGGCAAACGTGGTCTCGAATTAGTGAAGGTAATCAAGCATGGTAGCGAATAAGAAAGAAATTTTCTTTGAAGAAGCAGAAGGTTCACATGCAGCGGCCTTTATTGACTTTATGAACCAGGTGGCAAAAGAGACAGATTTTCTCGTGATGGATGAGACGGGTTTTCAGTTTACACCAGATGAGCTAGCAGTTATTTTTGAAAAAAGTTTGGGCAGTCTAAACCAGTTGCATCTCCTTGCTCTATGTGGCGCTGAAGTCATTGGTGCAGTAACGGTGCGTGCTTCTAATCAGTACCGAATCAGTCATATCGGCAATGTCTTTATTGCGGTCCGAAAAGACTATTGGGGTCATGGGATTGGTCGGATTTTAGTAGAAGAAGTGGTCGAATGGGCAAGGACATATGAAATCATCAAGCGACTGGAATTGACGGTTCAAGTGCGCAATGAGCGGGCCGTTGCCTTGTACCAAGCGTTAGGCTTTGAAATAGAAGGCACTCAAAAAAAGGGTGCTAGAACAGACGAAGGAGAGTGGCTTGACCTGTATTATATGGGCAAGTTGATAGACGATAAATGAATATTGGTAAGAAAATTTTTCTCATGCTTCTCGCTATTATTGGACTGACAGTTGGGGCGGGGACTCTATATGCGACAACTGTTTTGAATTATTCAACAGATAGTTTTTCAAAGACCTATAAAGCTCTTGGAGGCGAGAGTGAAGAGCGGGTGATTGAGGCAACGAAGCCCTTGACTGTCCTTCTGATGGGAGTGGATATGGATCAGGCTAGTCGTGGCGGAAATTGGGAAGATGGACGAAGCGATTCGATGATTTTGATGACCGTCAATCCCAAGACTCACAAGACGACAATGGTCAGCCTGACGCGGGATATTATGGTAGAAATTGCTAATGCGGATGGGACGTCGAGTGGTACGTTTGAAAAGCTCAATCATTCCTATAGCTATGGGCAAGCACCAATGACTGTTGCAACAGTCGAGAAGATGCTTGATATTCCTATCGATCGATACGTTGAAATTAATATGGATGGCTTGATTGAATTGGTTGATGCAGTAGGCGGCATTATGGTGAACAATACCTTAGGCTTTCCTATCTCGATCAGTGAGCATGAGCCAGATTATACAGCTGTTGTAGAGCCGGGAGTTCAACTAGTCAATGGGAATCAGGCACTTGTCTACTCACGGATGCGGTATGATGATCCAGAAGGAGATGTCGGCCGACAAAAAAGGCAGCGAGAAGTGATTCAGGCCATTGTTAAAAAATTACTCCAGCTAGATGGCATCACTCAATATAAGCCAATTTTGGATGCGGTGTCGAACAATATGCGGACTAATGTGTCCATTACACCGCGTACGCTGCCCGGTTTGTTGGGATATAAGGATTCTCTCAATACGATTGAAACCCATCAATTGGATGGCGGTGGAGAGATGATTGATGGTCTATCGTATCAGATTCCAACGAGTGAAGAAGTGCTTGAGATACAAAATATCATTAAAAAATCAATTGACGCTCCAACCGCTACAGAATTGCGGACAAATGTAAAAGTCAGGGAAATTCTTTTTGGCTTACCAAGTCCCATCCCTCTGGTTGATGCATATACAGGAGTCAGTCCAGTAGTAGGAACGACCTATAGCCAGTCCAGTAGCTCCTTAACGGAGGAGCCGTCGTCAGTAGATGGTTCGGAAGAATAGACCATTCACTGTGTAGCTAAATGTAGAGATAAAAAGTTGTTAGAAGGTAATCTAGCAGCTTTTTTTGTTATATGACGTTAGTCAGTTTCAATCCGTAGATACGTGATAGAAGAATCGTCAACAATATGAGTTCATATCCTGCAGTTAATATTTTCAGTGTTGTAGGTTATGAAAAGGAAAGAGTTCTGATAAGCACGTCAGTTTTAAATAGAAAATATAGAGATTATTAGGGGAAATTTACGTATAATTACTTGACAATATATATATATATATATAATGAATTTGAATACGCTACAAATTTAAGGAGAATTATATGGTAAAAGCAATTGGTATTGATTTAGGAACAACTTATTCGGCAGTATCAATATTGTCTGAAACTGGTCAACCCATTATTTTAGAGAATCAAGATGGCGATAAGCTGACACCCTCAGTTGTGTTTTTTCAGACAGTTGATGGGAAGGACGAACCATTGGTTGGGATCCAAGCTAAGAATTTCGCAGCGACTCAGCCCGATAATGTCGTGCAGTATGTAAAAAGGCAAATTGGAGATCCGAACTGGAAATTTGATTCATTAAGTGATCATTCTTATTCCGCAGAGGAAATTTCTGCTATTATCTTAAAACGTCTGAAAGAGGGTGCAGAAAACGCTCTTGGTCACGAGGTTACGGACGCAGTCATTACCGTTCCGGCTTATTTTGATGATGCAAGAAGGGTAGCGACTAGACAGGCTGGAGAAATTGCAGGACTAAATGTTCTTCGTGTATTAAATGAACCAACTGCAGCAGCTTTAGCCTATGGTTTGTCTAGCGATAAATCTGAGACAGTTTTGGTGTATGATTTGGGAGGTGGAACATTTGATGTCACTTTAATGAAAATTGAGAATGGACATTTTGACGTTCTTGGGACTGATGGTGACCGAAATCTTGGGGGATTTGATTTTGATAATGCCTTGGCTATGCTAATTGCTGAGAAAATGGAAGCAGAAGGTGCAGAAGGGGTTATTGTAGACCCAGATTTTGCAGGAATGTTACGAGAAAAGGCAGAAGCTACAAAACGCTCACTCACGACGATAGAGAAAACAAATGTATTCCTAGATTATAAAGGCAAACCATATAAGATTTCGCTTACAAGGGAGGAGTTTGAGAAAGAAACGGAAGGATTAGTACAAAGAACGCAAGAAATATTAGAAGATGTCATCGAAGAGGCGCAGCTATCCTGGGAACAGGTTGACCATGTACTGTTGGTTGGCGGCTCCACACGGATGCCTATGATTCGAGCAAATTTAGAAAAAAATTTAGGTCGTTCTATTCAGTATTCGATAAATCCAGATGAAGCGGTTGCTACTGGAGCGGCGATTCAAGCAGCGTTAGAAGCGGTCAATCAAGGAGTAGAAACGGAGCCAGTACTGCTCGGTATTGCTGGGAAAATAGAGGTATCTGATGTAACATCACAAGCCTTAGGAGTGCTAGCTCTTTCACCTGAAACGGGAAATGAAATGAATTCAATCATTATCCCTAAAAATGCTAAGATTCCCTCCAAGCATGAAGAAGTCTTTTCGACAGTTTCAGATAATCAGGCAAGTATCAGAGTTCAAGTGACGCAGGGAGATGATATCGATCCGGAATTTGTGACGATTATTGGTGAAAGTACGATAAATTTACCAGGAACTTGGCCTAAAAATACCCCTATAAAAATTACTTTCCATTACGATATTGATCAGACAGTTTTTGTAGAGGTTTATGACCAAAATGATACTTTGGTAGGACACTTTGAGATTGAACGTACCGCAAATATGAGTAGCACTGACTTGCAATTAGCAAGTATGAAAATTCAAAATTTAACGATTGATTAAGGAGCAGAAGATGGTATTTGTAAATTATTATGATGAATTAGAAGTTAGTCAAGCTGCTGATTTAGAAACGATACAAAAGAGTATCAAGGAAAAAAGAAGACGGTACCGTTCTCTGACAGGTTCTCCCAATCTTGATCAACGTTCCATGGCGGAGAGAAAAATGCAATTATTGGCCGAAGCTGAGAAAATCTTTACCGATCCAAATTCTAGAAGTGCCTATGATGTTGAATTATCTAATGCTCATCAAGAGAATAAAGATACGGAGGCAAACCGTTTTGACCAAGCCAACTTTGTGGAGCGCGCTAGAGCAGCATTTGCAGCTGGTAATTTGAGGCTTGCAGCACAATACGCAAAGGAAGCTACTAATGTAGATAGCTATAATGTAGATGCTTGGAAGCTTAGAGCGACGATTGCACAGGAGAGAGGATTACTAGATGAAGTAGAAATGGCCTGTTCGATGGCTTTAGACATAGATGCGCATAGTCCAGAAATATTAGGGTTAATGGGAGATGTATATCTTAGTCAGAAAAGATACCAGTTAGCTAAAGAATCTTACGAAAAAGCTTTCCAATACTCAAGGAATCCGTATTGGAAAGAAAAACAGGCGGATACACTATATTATGGCGGTAATAAAAAAGGTTCTGCACAATTACTACTTGAGTTAGCTAATAACATTGCTAATGTGCCAGTGAAAGTATCTGTTTTAGAAAAAGCAGCTGCACAATATGCAGAAATCAAAGATGAAACACAAGTTAAGAAAATCTATGAAACGATTTTAGAATTAGATCCGAGTTTGTCTAACAAAATGCAATATGCTGCAAACTGTTTATTGGGTGAAGAAATGATTGCTTATCTTGAAAATCTGCTGGAAGAGTATGGGCATAGCGAAAACCTTACTACTCTTTACGGAACGGTATTATTAGCTACAGCAGATGCATTTGCTACTTTAGATAATAAACAATCAGTTGAGAAAGTAGGAGAAATTTTAGGAAAAATAAAAAAATACAACGTTGTTCTTCCGCTAGAGTTTCAACCTTTATTACAAACTCTTGAAGACTCCTATGCTTACGCAAGTAATCGGCAATTTGCGAAGTCAGGATGCAGTACCTTATTCTTCCTATGGTTGTTTGGTTATGTTCCGTATTGGATGGCAGGGAAAGGTTTTAAAGGTTTGGTTATAGGATTGCTATTTGCTAGCATCTATATTTTACAGTATGCCTATCCATATGGGTGGAAATTGAATCAAAGGAGAAAGAAAAAATAATGGAAGAATCATTGAGAGATAAGGTTGATGCCATTGAAAGCAAGGTTAGTCAATTAGAGTCACTCTTCACAAGAAGGCTACTAGAGGATAAGGCTAAAAATTCTTTAATTGATGATATAAAAAAGTATTTGTTATACCGTCAAGATTTAGATACTGGGATTGCGCTGTTGCCGATTATGAAGGAAATGTTAGCGACTGTTGATCGTCTGCTTCGTGGTCATCCGACAGAAGAATTCAATGCATCTGTAGCGGAAGAAATGCTTGAATTACTAGAGAGGTATGGACTGGAGCCAATTGAAACGACAGGGAAGATTGATCCAAAAGTTCATGAAGTAGTATCCGTTAGAGAAGAAGTTGAGAGAGATGAGGGAGATATTGTAGAAGTGCTTCAACAGGGCTATATGCTTCATAATAAAGTGGTGAGAACATCGAAAGTAATTATCTCGAAATCTATAGCGCCTGATCAAAATTAGGAGGTGGTGTGCGTGCATAAACTGATAACACAAATCATTGAGTATATTCAACGTTTCTTTAATGCCAGTTATCAGAAAGAACCTAAAAGCCAACCTAAGATTCTGAAAGTCTCCAGTCAAAAAGGAAAGTCTACAGGCTATGAACCGTATCGGCTAGAGAAGTATAACCTGCAGTCTCATGAACTAATGTATGGAACTCCTGGACAGGGGCTAACGAGCTCTGGTTTTTCGAGCGATGCGATTAATCTAGGGCAGCAAGGAGAAGTTAATTTTGCTAAAGCATTACAAAAACGGGGACTTTTAGACCGTTTACTGACGTTCTGGTCTGTTCATAATTTAGGATTGTATCAAGAAAAAATTGATGCTGATGTAGACTGTATAGTGGTTTCTGCCACGACTATTTGGCTCATTGATTTAAAGTTTTATGCTTCAGGGGATGTTACTTATCGAGTGATAGATGACAAACTATATACAATTGATAATCAGACAGAGGCGTATGTTGGACAACCAAAGAAAATGTCCCATAATATGGCAAATGCACACAAACGATTTCAGGAGAAATTCGGTGTACTAACGAAATATTTCCAGCTAAAATCATGCGTAGTATTAATGCCAACGAATAAGGGAGAAGGAATTTTAGATTCTGTTAGTTGGCCGGGAAATATCCCTGCTATGAATTTAAGAGAAATGCTTGCAGTTTTAGAGAAGGAAGATCAGTTTGTAGACACAATAGGTGCTCAAAAAGTAAAACAGACATTCCAGGTTTTGACGAAAAGAAAATGATGCAAGCATCTACCTTATACGTAAAAACTCTTCATGCCTGCCATTTATCCTAAGGCAGCACGACAAACGCATGAAGAAAGTTTCGTTTTCAGATAACAGTTTCATAAACTAAGTTCGAATCCTTTGCTATACTAGAGATAGTGGAGGATTTTGTTATGAATGAGATACTGGATTTCTTGATAGGTGTCCGTGATGATAGAGAATCCTGGAAAATTAAGCACACATTGTCAGATATTGTCTTGCTTATTTTCTTTGCGCGTCTATCAGGTGCAGAATATTGGGATGAAATTGAGGAGTTTGGGACTGCCTATGAGTCTTCCTTGCGAACCGTGTTGGAGTTAGAAAATGGGATTCCGTCTCACGATACGCTGCAACGAGTTTTTGCGACTCTAGATCCTCAAGTTCTAGTAGAAGTGACACAGATGTGGTCTGCTCTTCTTGAAGAGGCAGAGGTATCAGCTAAACATTTTACTCGTTTTTCGAAACGCCTGATAGCCATTGACGGAA
>NZ_JBFRYH010000021.1:0-31243 GCF_040984445.1 Streptococcus handemini | reverse complement strand
ATCCAGTTTTACAATACACAACGTTATCAAACAAAATTAAACAACCTGACTCCTTGGGAATTCAGGAATCAGGTTGCTTAGTATCTTTTATTATTTGACTGTCTACTTGACAGGGAGCCGTTCACTACGCTTGGGAGTTTGTTGTTTAATTAGGATAAATATAGGCTACGATTCCGCCTGTGACAGGATTAAACCAACCGCGGAAATCACCAACATATTGATGCCCATTGAAGTTTGATTCTTTAAGGCGAATACGAGTAGGACTGTCAACGGCAGTAACGACACCGACATGTCCAAATTGACCGTCTGTCCAAACGGCAACAGCTCCGACACGAGGAGTTGTGCCAACTTCAAATCCCTGCTCTCTAGCATTACTTGCCCAATATTTTGCATTACCAAGGTAGTTGGGAATCCATGGTGCAAGCTCTTTTGCTCCCCATGTACATTGACCGACAGGGTAGGTATTTGGCTCTGTCCGAACAACAGGCTTAGGTGCAGGGAGCTGAGAGGTGGTCACTTGGAAGGTGGATGGAATCAAACCTTTTCCATTTTGATAGACATGAAGATGGTATTTTCCTGTCCCCTTGTGGAACTGAAGCGGAATATCTCCGGTATAGGTCTTGTCCCCAGCCTTAGTAGCCGTATACCAGCGAAGATCATCTTGTCCGTTTTCATCTGACCAAACAGCGTAGCTAACATTTCCACCTCCATAAATATTATCAAGAGAGACACGGAAATTTCCTTGAGAACTAAACGTAGTGGTGACTTGTATAGAGGCACGAGCATTGGTCAAATTGACTTTCTCAGCGGCATACCCAAGGCGGCTACCGTCTCCATAAGTAATGTAGACATGATTGTGATAGACCCCATTGATACTCTGATGTTCAGAGAAGTTAACATTGGTCGTATAAACTCCATTTTGATAAGAAGCAACACGCCATTTGAGATTGCTTTGATTGTCGGTAGACCAGGTTGCGACATCCACTTTTTTGATGGATTTTCCTCCAACTTGAGGTGTGACCTGTACTTGGTATGTGCCGTTTGCTGGGTTTAGACTAGTAATGGCGAGTTTAGGATCCGGATTGACGGGGAGCTGTTCTTTCTCAACTGAAATTTGAGTATGTGTCATGATTTTTAAGGAAGAGTTTGCTTCCTTGCCATAGACATGGATGGCATAGGTTCCGGTATCCAGCTTATGGCGTTTTAAATCAACTTGTAAGCCATAAGTCCCATCAGCGTTGCGAGTGGCATTGTACCAAACGAGATCATCCTGACCATTATTGACAGACCAAACTGGAATTTTTACTTCCGTTATTCCAGCTGGGACATGATCGACTTGTATATTGATAAATCCTGGTGTAGAAACACTTGCTGAAACGGTTGGTGAGGGTGCTTGAGGAATTTCTTCGGGTTTATCTGGTTTCTTTTCTGATGAAGTTTGCTCTGCTTGTCCTGGTTGAGCTGGTGAATTGGCTTGATTTGCAGGTGGAAAGTGAGGTCTGTCCAGTACAAATTTCTTTTCTTCCAAGAACGTTAGACGATTGTTCACCATAATATAGGAATGAATAAGGTAGGTTCCGTAATTTTTAGGATTTTTGAGAGAGATAGTTGTGATGCTTTCTCCTGCTGTATACCATTGTAAATCGTCTTGTCCATTTGCTTCAGACCAGATAGCATACATGATTGTACTGCCACGTTGGCTATCTGTTCGATTGTAAAAAACAGATACTTCCTGTCCGTCGACCTGTGTAGATAGGGGCTCTTGGACGATAGTAGGGTCAATTGCTGGAGAAGGTGTTTCTTCGCTAGGTTGACTGGACTGATTCTCTTGTTCTGACGTTGTTGGTGCTACAGGTGTAGAACTGGTTTGATTGTTCCGATTGGCATTGTACCAACGTCCATAGGATGAATAGGCCTGTACTTTTGGCGCATAGGTTAAGCTAGCAAGAAGCATAGCAGACGATAGCAATACTGTTGAATATTTTTTCATTTAAATCCTCCTATCATAACTGTTCGGAAAAAGTTACAAAAATAGAAATCCTTATAAAAAATATTGACAAAATATATCGGGGGGGGGGTAAAATAAGAGTAATCAATAAAGGAGTTTTGCATATGAAAAAACAAAGATTTAGCTTGAGAAAGCTAGCGGTAGGTGTGGTATCGATTGGTCTAGGAACAGCAGTTATCCCAGCAGTTACACAACTTGGATCTGTTGAGATTGTTAAAGCAGATACTGATCAAGCCCGTCAAGCAGCGATTCAGGAAGTGGAAACGAAGCGTGAAGAAGTCGTAGCAGCAATTTTGAAGTTGAAAAATAATGATTTGACGGAGGAGCAGGTTCGGAAATTAGTCGTTTCTGAAAATTATTATTTAGGTAATTTAGGAGGTGAAACACTCGAGAGAAAAGATAAACTTTTAACATTATTAGCTTCAATCCAATTTAAATATGACTTAATTGATGAAGTATTGACCAAGTGGAATGCGTTTTATGTGAGTAAAGGAATTGAACATAAACTAGGATTTTCAGATTTGGAGAGGTTGAAAGAGGTTGATTTGTCGCCTAATTCTAAGGTACGATATAGTTACCCAGTAGTAAGTAGATTTGTAGAGCCAACATATTCATTGAGTAGTTCGTTTCGTAATTTAATTTTTATAAATTCAGATCGTGATGAAAACAATATGATTCGAGACCAGCGGTCAGCCTTTAATGATTTACGTAATTTGGAGAAAAATTATGAAGATTTAAAAGAAGCACGGGAAAAATACAATGAAGTAGTCACCTATTTTAATGCACAGCCAGAAGAAATTCGTAAGGAGCAATTCAATAACTTTGCTGATGAGAGTTTTAGATCTATTTGGAATGATATTCAAAGTACGGGTGCTTATCTCAATCGGGAAGTGGTATTAAGAAAACTAACTTTATTAGAAAACCGCATTAAAGGAAAGATAGCAGACGAAAAAGCCATTGCTCAGGCGGTGAAAGAAGTTAATGATAAGAAATCTGCTATTTCCGCAGCCATTCAAAAATTAGAAAACATTACTATTCAAGGAGAGGCTTCTAATTTATATGTAAATGAAAATGGCTATACTTCTTATGATGACTTTACGATTGATGGGTTATCTCAAGCATTTCATACCTTTGAAGAGTTAGAGACTACTAAGCAGACAAAGCTTCGGCAATGGGAGCATTTGTTGGAGCAAATGAATGTCATCAACGACATCTTAATCAAAGCGAATCAATTTGAAGAGAAACAAGGCCGAGAAAAACATAGTTATACTATTTATCTTATAGATGGACCTGCTGTATCTGCTCCTAAAACAGAGCATTTTCCAGCAACTATAGCACGACCAAGTCGTGAGGAGTTTCTTGAGAGCAAGGAAGAAGTGAGTTCTGTCGATTTACCGTATAAATTTTATAATACTTTAGATGAGATTAGGTATACAGGAGATAATCATGTGATAGAAGAGAAGAAGAATGTTGCCCTATCTCTACTATCACTTGCTGAGAAGAAGTATGATGCGATGACAGAAGCTGTTTCTGCTTATAACAATTTAATTGATAAAATCAATACTTTACCGCAGGAAAAACGCCATCAAACATGGTTGGATTTGATTTATCAAAAAGATCCATATCTGTATGTATTAGACGAGTTACGGTTTGGAGATGGAGAAACAGAGGAAGAAACAGAGAGTCGTAAAGAGAATTTGTTAGCTATTTTTAAAAAATTTGACCAAGAGACATTTGCAGCCACTGCTCCGTCAACGGAATCTGGCATGTTATCCTCTGAAAATACTACAAATCAGTCTTCAGATAGCACTGTACCGTCAAGTAGTGAGGATGAAGACAAGGAAACAACAGTGACAAGTTCAAGTTCTACTACTGATGAGAGCATCCCAAGTGCGACAGAAAGTACCTCCTCATCAAGCGACGAAACTGAGTCGTCTAATACGACCAAACCTTCGGAGTTAGAAAACAAGGAGGAGGGTAATGGATCAGAGAATTCGCCAAGTACTACAAATGCTGCGAACATTGCTACTAGACCGAGTTTATCTGGACCAAGTGCTACTACTTCGGATTTAAACTATTCTTCAGCAGAAAATATCCATTCTAACACAGTGATTAGTTCATCAACGATGGAAAAGAGTGAACCAAATCCTGTCTTGTCATCTTCAAGTACAGTAGTGACGGGTAGCTCAATCGTATCGTCTTCAACGGTGACGAGCGCCTCAAATTTTGGAACGACTAGTACTAGTACGGGGCAAGGTCAAGATACACAAATGCTCGCCAAAGCCTCTTCTGCTACGGAAGCTACTGTTGTTGAAAGCGTGAGTGATAGCGGAATCTCGGTTTCGCCTAGAAGAGGGACAACTAGCTTAACAGTAAAACCGAAACATCTACCAAAAACAGGAACAAACTGGAGTATCTGGGGACTGGTTTCTTTCTTACCGATGCTGGTTGGCTTTGCTCTCTTTAAAAAGAAATCATAATACAGGAAGGCATGAAGTCTGTTAAAAGGCTTCATGTTTTTCATTAACTCTATCTATCGTTCGGAAATGAATTGAAAACTAGATTATTTTATAGTATTTATGGATAAAAACGAATGATTTTGTTACAATATCCTTATAAAATACGTTTTTAGAGGTGGGTAGATGAAGTTATTGGTTGTTGGTTCGGGTGGTCGTGAACATGCGATTGCAAAGAAATTATTAGAATCAAAAGTTGTTGAAAAGGTATTTGTTGCTCCTGGGAATGACGGAATGTTGTCAGACGGCATTAATCTGGTTAATGTCGCTATTTCCGAACATTCTGAGTTAATAGCATTTGCCAAGAAAGAAGAAATTACTTGGACTTTTGTTGGGCCAGATGATGCTTTGGCGGCAGGTATCGTTGATGCCTTTGAGGAAGCTGGTTTAGTCGCTTTTGGACCTAGAAAAGATGCTGCAGAGCTAGAGTGGTCCAAGGACTTTGCCAAATCAATCATGACCAAATATGGTGTACCGACTGCACGCTATGCAACGTTTTCTGATTTTGAGGCAGCTAAAGCTTATATTGAAACACAAGGTGCACCAATTGTGGTCAAGGCTGACGGATTGGCTCTTGGAAAAGGTGTCGTGGTTGCTGAAACGGTGGCAGAAGCGGTGGCTGCGGCTCAAGATATGTTGCTGGATAATAAATTCGGCGACAGCGGCGCGCGCGTGGTCATCGAGGAATTTCTGAGCGGTGAGGAATTTTCTCTTTTTGCTTTTGTTAACGGTGAGGATTTTTACCTCATGCCGACAGCGCAGGACCACAAGCGGGCTTTTGATGATGATAAGGGACCAAATACTGGCGGAATGGGCGCTTATGCGCCAGTTCCCCATTTGTCAGCGAGTGTCGTGGAACAAGTTGTTTCTGAAATCATTCGGCCTGTCTTAAAAGGCATGATAGCAGAAGGACGTCCCTATCTCGGTATCCTCTATGCGGGCTTGATTGTGACGAATGAAGGACCTAAGGTTATTGAGTTTAATGCTCGCTTTGGAGATCCTGAAACGCAGGTCATTCTACCACGATTGACATCTGATTTTGCAGAAAATATCACAGACTTACTAGCAGGAAGAGTACCTAACTTTACTTGGATTGAAGAGGGGATAACCCTTGGTGTTGTAGTCGCAAGTGAGGGCTATCCGCTTGCGTACGAAAAAGGGATACGTTTGCCAGAAAAAACTAGTGGAGACATTGAAACCTACTATGCCGGTGCGCGCTTAAATGCGGATCAAGAACTAGTCTCAAATGGAGGACGAGTCTATATGCTTGTTACAACACAGAATACCGTGTCACAAGCTCAAAAGACCATTTATCAGCAACTGCAAAAGCAAGACACGACAGGCTTGTTTTATCGGACAGACATTGGAAGCAAGGCAAATAAATAAGGAGATATGATGGAACAAGTACAGGTATCGCTCATCATGGGGTCGATTTCAGACTGGGAAACCATGAAAAAAGCAGCGCAGATATTGGATGAATTTGGTGTTCTTTATGAAAAAAAGGTGGTTTCTGCCCACAGAACACCTGATTTGATGTTTGAACATGCAGCAAAAGCCCGTGAACGAGGAATCAAGGTAATCATTGCAGGTGCAGGTGGTGCAGCACATTTACCAGGAATGGTGGCAGCTAAGACGACCTTGCCAGTCATCGGAGTGCCGATTAAATCACGGGCGCTAAGCGGGATTGACTCGCTTTACTCCATTGTGCAGATGCCCGGAGGTGTGCCCGTTATGACGATGGCGATTGGAGATAGCGGAGCGATTAATGCAGGACTGTCTGCGGTACGGATTTTGGCGCTTGAAAATCCACATTTTCATGAAAAACTAGTCGAATTTGCTGAAAATCAAGGAAAAATTGCAGAGGAGTCAAGTCATGACCTTATCTAAGACAATTGGGATTATCGGTGGTGGACAGTTAGGTCAGATGATGGCAATCGCAGCCATTTACCGTGGGCATAAGGTTATCACGCTTGATCCAGCAGCGGATTGCCCAGCCTCTCGAGTGAGTGAGGTCATCGTGGCTGATTATGCAGATGTAGAGGCTCTCCGTACCTTGGCAGAGCGTTGTGATGTCTTGACCTATGAATTTGAAAATGTGAATGCAGATAGCCTTGATGTGGTAGCGGATAAGGCGCTATTGCCTCAAGGGACAGATTTACTACGGATTGCCCAAAATCGGATTGCTGAAAAAGCCTTTCTGACCAAAGCAGGGGTAGCGCTAGCGCCTTACAGGATTGTCAAGTCAAGCCTTGATTTGGCAGATTATGATTTTTTGACGACACGGGTGTTGAAAACAGCGACAGGTGGTTATGACGGCCATGGTCAAGTCGTCATTCATGATGAGGCAAGTTTAGCACAGGCAAAAGTCTTGGCGGACCAGACCGACTGCGTTTTGGAAGATTTTGTCCCCTTTGATATGGAAATTTCCGTACTTGTTTCAGGAAATGGTCAAGAATTGACCGTTTTTCCTGTCCAAGAAAATATTCACCGCAACAATATTTTGTCTAAAACCATTGCTCCAGCCCGCATTTCTGAAAGTTTGGCTGAAAAAGCTGTTCAAATGGCAAGAAAAATTGCCACAGACTTGCAACTTTTTGGTACACTATGTATAGAGATGTTTGTAACAGGCTCAACCATTTTGGTCAATGAAATCGCACCACGCCCTCACAACTCGGGGCATTACAGCATTGAGGCTTGTAATTTTTCTCAGTTTGATACCCATATCTTGGGCATTCTAGACGAAACCTTACCAAAAATCCAGCTCCATGCACCAGCTGTCATGCTCAATGTCTTGGGGCAGGATATGGAGGCGGCGCAAACGTTCATGGCTAAGCATCCACAAGCTCACCTTCATCTCTACGGCAAAGCAGAAGCTAAATATAATCGGAAGATGGGGCATGTGACGGTGGTGGGTGTTGAATCTAATACCGTTCATGAATTGAGATTAAAAATGGATTTTTAGGGGAAGGAAAATGTTCGAAAAAATTAAAGGAATTAAGATAAAATCGGGCATCTTTGAAGATGAAACAAAATTAGAACTCTTTGAAGGAAAATACGATGGAACAAACCAAACACAGAATGATAGAGCAAGTTTGCTATTTGGAAGGAATGGTTCGGGAAAAAGTACAATTGCTAGAGGAATACATCAATTAAAAATTGGTGAGGGTGGAGAAGATAGGGTCTCATTTATTGATAGGGATGATACCGATATTATACTTAAGGATGTTAATCAAGATTCAATTTTTGTTTTCAATGAAGACTATGTTGATCAAAAAGTTAAGATTGCTCAAGATGGTTTGGATACAATCGTGATTTTGGGAGAACAAGTAGATATTGATAGTAAAATTGATTTGCTGAAAGAACAGTTATCCGGATTACAAGCTGAATTTCAAAAATATGAGTCTGAATTTGCAGATTATAGTAATAATAAAAATGAAAAATCTCCAGATTATTGGAAGGATAAAATAACAGCTTCTTTGAAAGGGGTAGGACATTGGGCTGAAAGAGATAGGGAGATAAAGGGAAATAGAGCAGCTTCTTCTGTCAATAGTAGTACTTTTCAAAATTTTGTTAATTTGCGACCAACTTTAGAAAAAAAGAAATTAGAGGTTGAATTTAACGAGAAAAAAGAAAGATATTTTTCATTGAGAGATTCAGCGGTTGCAATAAATCAAAAGTTATCGTTTCCTCATATCAGTTATGATAGTAATGCATTAGCTAGCTTATTGTCTAAAAGAATAGAAAAACCTGAGTTAAATTCTAGGGATAGGTATCTGTTGGAATTACTATCTGATTCTGAAAAAGGGGAACTTCATTTAAGAGAAGTCAAAGATTTCTTTTCGGATGAGCATAACAAAGTTTGTCCATTTTGTACTCAATCAGTTTTAGAAGATGTTAAAGAAGAGCTTACTAGCGGTATATCTAAGCTATTATCCAAGGCAGTTGAAGAGCATCAAGAAGCACTAAGGAGAAGTAAGCTTGATGTGATTGAACAAGATCTTTCTGATTATGAACAGTTAGACTCAAGATTAATTCAGACTTATCAAAATAGTATTAAGGCGTTAAATACTAAATTTGAGGAAATCAACATAGTGATTGATAAGAAAATCAAGAATCCATATGTGATAGTTGAGCTACCTAATATAGATTTTTCTCAAGAATTAATCAAAGTAAAGAGTGATATCGAAATAATTAACCAGGCTATTATTGCTCATAATGTAGAGATTTCCGATATTCAGAAGTTGAAAGAAAGTCTACTTCAAATCAATAACGAGTTAGCTTTTTATGAGATCAAAAATGACTATGAAAATTTTCGAAAAAAAATAACTGAAAAAAACGCTTGTCGTGATAATTATAATATTTGTAAACAAGAAGTAACAGATTGTGAGCAACAGATTACTTATTTGGAAAATCAGAAACTTAATGTAGACATTGCGGCTGATGAAATTAATAAGAATTTAAATTATATTTTTTTCTCAAAAAATCGTTTAGCTATCCAAAATCAAAATGGAAAATACTGTCTGCTATCAAGAGGCAAGTCGGTAGATCCTAATAAAGTATCAGTAGGTGAGAGAAATGCGCTAGCGCTCTGCTATTTTTTTACAGAAATAATTCAAGAAAGAGAGTTATCAGAAGCCTATAATCAAGAATATTTTATTGTCATTGATGATCCGATTTCTAGTTTTGATATGGAAAACAAAGTTGGAGTAATCTCTTATTTGAAATATTGTTTAACCCGATTTCTTAGGGGAAATCCTCATACTAGAGTTTTGCTAATGACTCATGATAAACAGATGGTGTATGATTTTGATAAGTTTTTACAGGAAATAATGGAATCATGTAAGGTAGCAGAGGGTGGACAAAAATCTAAATATAAGAAATTGGAATTAGTTTCTGGGGAATTACAAGAATTTAAGACTCGAACTCATGATTATACAGAGCTCCTTGAAATAGTATTTGATTATGTAACAGGAAATGGGATAACTAGTTCAGAAAGTTTTATTGGTAATGCAATGAGAAAAATTTTAGAAGCATACGGTACATTTAATTATAAACAAGATATTGCAAAACTAACGACAGATTCCATGATTGTAAGTAAAATAGATGAAAAACATAGAGATTATTTTGAAAATTTAATGTATCGATTAGTTTTACACGGTGAAAGTCATTTTGAAGATCCAGTTAAAGTTTTGAATATTGATTTTTTTGACACTATTTCTGATGAAGAACGAGAGAAAATCGCCAGAGATTTGTTAGTCTTGCTTTATCTTTTAGATGACATACACGTTTTAAAACATTTGGAAGGTAGAGAAAACGCAAAAATGCAGCTTGAACAATGGAGATCCGAACTTGCACAATAGTTGTTTGTTATTGTTCTCTGTGTTTGTAGAGAATAGTTAGTTAGATTAGCAGAATATATTGATAGTAGATTTTCGGAAGGAGAAACAATGCTAGAACGTTACACACGCCCTGAAATGGGGGCTATTTGGACAGAGGAAAATAAATACAGGGCTTGGCTTGAAGTGGAAATCTTAGCAGATGAGGCTTGGGCTGAGTTGGGAGAGATTCCCAAGGCAGATGTGGCAAAAATCCGTGAGAATGCAGGATTTGACATCGACCGCATTTTGGAAATTGAGCAGGAAACCCGCCACGATGTGGTGGCTTTTACCCGTGCGGTATCTGAAACCTTGGGTGAGGAGCGCAAGTGGGTGCACTACGGCCTGACATCAACTGACGTTGTGGATACGGCTTATGGTTACCTCTACAAGCAGGCCAATGATATTATTCGTGAGGATTTGCATCGTTTTACGGAGATTGTGGCTGACAAGGCGCGTGAGCATAAGTACACCATTATGATGGGGCGGACCCACGGGGTGCATGCGGAACCAACGACCTTTGGGCTTAAACTCGCTACTTGGTATAGCGAAATGAAACGCAATATTGAGCGATTCGAGCGTGCAGCCGAAGGAGTAGAAGCAGGAAAAATCTCTGGGGCGGTTGGAAACTTTGCCAATATCCCGCCATTTGTCGAGGAATATGTCTGTGAAAAATTAGGCATTCGTCCGCAAGAAATTTCGACTCAAGTTCTTCCTCGTGACCTCCATGCAGAATACTTTTCAGCCCTTGCAACCATTGCAACATCTATCGAGCGCATGGCGACAGAAATCCGTGGGCTACAAAAATCTGAACAACGTGAGGTAGAAGAATTCTTTGCCAAGGGTCAAAAAGGAAGCTCAGCCATGCCGCACAAACGCAACCCAATTGGTTCTGAAAACATGACAGGTCTTGCGCGTGTGATTCGTGGCCACATGGTAACTGCCTTTGAAAACGTAGCTCTCTGGCATGAACGTGACATTTCGCACTCGTCCGCAGAGCGGATTATCACGCCTGATACGACGATTTTGATTGACTACATGCTCAACCGTTTTGGAAATATTGTCAAAAACTTGACAGTATTCCCAGAAAATATGAAACGTAATATGGAGTCAACTTTCGGCTTGATTTACAGCCAACGTGCCATGTTAGCCCTGATTGAAAAAGGAATGACGCGGGAAGAGGCCTATGATTTGGTTCAGCCGAAAACAGCCTATGCTTGGGATAATCAGACAGCCTTCAAACCACTACTTGAAGCGGATGAAAAGGTGACAGAACGTCTCATTCAAGCAGAAATTGATGAACTCTTTGATCCGTCTTACTATGCCAAACGAGTGGATGACATCTTTGCGCGTGTAGGATTATAGAAAATGTAAAGGAGGCTTGTTCCTCCTTTTGTGGTATAATAAAAGCATGAATAGAATACTAGATACAGAACAATTAGGAGATGAGGAGTACGTAGAACGTACCCTGCGCCCACAAAAATTAAATGAATACATCGGCCAGGACAAGGTCAAGGATCAGTTGAAAATCTTCATTGAGGCCGCTAAGATGCGCGACGAAGCCTTGGATCACGCTCTTCTCTTTGGGCCGCCAGGTTTAGGGAAGACCACCATGGCCTTTGTCATTGCTAATGAGCTGGGGGTCAATATCAAGCAGACCAGTGGGCCAGTGATTGAAAAGGCTGGCGATTTGGTGGCGCTTCTCAATGACTTGGAGCCGGGGGATGTCTTATTTATTGATGAAATTCACCGCCTGCCCATGGCGGTAGAGGAGATCCTTTACAGTGCTATGGAAGATTTTTACATTGACATCTTGATTGGGACAGGGGAGGCTAGCCGAGCAGTGCATTTGGAATTGCCACCCTTTACCCTGATTGGAGCAACAACGCGTGCTGGTATGTTGTCCAACCCTCTACGAGCTCGTTTTGGAATCACAGGCCATATGGAATATTATGCACTACCTGATTTGACAGAAATCGTTGAACGGACAGCTGATATTTTTGAAATGGAAATCACCCACGAAGCCGCAATTGAATTGGCACGTCGTTCACGTGGAACACCCCGTATTGCCAATCGTTTGTTAAAACGAGTGCGGGATTTCGCCCAAATTATGGGGGATGGTGTGATTGACGATACTATTACGGATAAGGCCTTGACCATGCTAGATGTCGATCGTGAAGGTCTTGACTATGTTGATCAGAAGATTTTACGCACCATGATTGAGATGTATGGCGGTGGTCCTGTCGGCTTAAATACACTTTCAGTGAATATTGCAGAAGAACGAGAAACAGTTGAGGACATGTACGAGCCTTATCTGATTCAGCAAGGTTTTCTCATGCGGACAAGAACAGGTCGTGTGGCGACAGCTAAAGCCTACGAACACTTGGGGTATACCTATGAAGAGAAAGATAACCATTAATTTTAGTTTGAATGAAGGTTTGGTAGTTATACTGCAGTCATTCTTTTTCATAAACCTCCTTATTATCGAGCAGAAGCACTAGCTGCTCGATTTTTTGGTATAATGACTGAAAATGACTTGAAAAAAATGTTATTGACGAATAGAAAAATGCGAGAAGTGCTTGAAATTGTCGCAAGTCTGCCGTTACAAGATGCTTGGGTGTGTGCAAGGACGATTCGCAATTTCATCTGGAATCTCCTCAGTCACAAAGAGACATTTGATGAGGAGACGGATGTGGATGTTGTGTTTTATGATCCGACCGTGTCCTATGAAGAAACTTTTTTAATAGAACGAAGATTGAAAAATACGTATCCGCACTATCGTTGGGAGTTGAAAAACCAAGTCTACATACACCAGCATAGCCCACACACAAGTTCCTACAAACATTCACGAGATGCCATTTCCAAATATCCTGAAATATGCACGGCAATCGCAGCTCGCTTATTGCCTGATTCTCAAGTAGACTTGTTTTGCCCGTATGGCTTGGAGGATATTTTGACTTTCAAGGTTTGTCCAACGCCGCATTTTGCAGCGGACCAAGACCGTATGAAGGTCTACCGTGAGCGACTCGGTAAGAAAAAGTGGCAAGAAAAGTGGGAAAATCTAGAGTTTTTCCATGTGAAATGAGAGAAATCGAAATGAAAGAGTAGGCAGCCAAGAGTTGTGCTACTTTTTAAAAAAATTGAACAAAAATGCTTGCATTGCTTGTTAGAATCTGATAGAATGTTCTAGTGCCGTAAAAAATACGGCTGTAGCTTTGATGCAAGAGGTTGCGACACGCTCGGTTGCATTGCCACGCAACTACCTGTCGGTTTTCTTGTGGAGCTAGCCTATTATCTTAAATAGACGAAAAGGAGAAAAAGATGGCAAACAAAAAAATCCGCATCCGCTTAAAAGCGTACGAACACCGTACACTTGATACAGCGGCTGCAAAAATCGTAGAAACTGCAACACGTACAGGTGCAAGCGTAGCTGGACCAGTTCCACTTCCAACTGAACGTAGCCTCTACACAATTATTCGTGCGACTCACAAGTACAAAGATTCTCGTGAGCAATTCGAAATGCGTACTCACAAACGTCTTATTGACATCGTGAATCCAACGCAAAAAACAGTTGACGCTCTTATGAAGCTTGACTTGCCAAGTGGCGTGAACGTAGAAATCAAGTTGTAAAAATAAAAGCATGTGTTCGTGTGGAATCGAACACGGGCTAAACTCTTTGTAAAAAAAGATAAGATCATCTAGGATTGATAACCCTTCGCTGATTTTCCTATTTTTACTTTGAGTTTTGCGCCCTTAGTATCTTGGTTTGAGCATAAAAAACGCTCGTTAAAAACTTTTTAAACTATAAAATAAGAAAAGGAATATTTTTCTCATGACAAAAGGAATCTTAGGGAAAAAAGTGGGAATGACTCAAATCTTCACTGAAACTGGTGAATTTATCCCTGTAACTGTCATCGAAGCAACTCCAAACGTTGTTCTTCAAGTGAAAACTGTTGAAACAGACGGATACAATGCAATCCAAGTTGGTTTTGATGACAAACGCGAAGTATTGAGTAACAAACCTGCCAAAGGCCATGTAGCAAAAGCTAACACAGCTCCTAAGCGCTTCATTCGTGAATTCAAAAACATTGAAGGCTTGGAAGTTGGTGCAGAAATCACAGTTGATACTTTCGCAGCTGGAGATGTTGTGGATGTAACTGGTACATCTAAAGGTAAAGGTTTCCAAGGTGTTATCAAACGCCATGGTCAATCACGTGGTCCTATGGCTCACGGTTCACGTTACCACCGTCGTCCAGGTTCAATGGGACCTGTTGCGCCAAACCGTGTATTCAAAAACAAACACTTGGCAGGACGTATGGGTGGCAACCGTGTGACAATTCAAAATCTTGAAATTGTACAAGTTGTTCCAGAAAAGAACGTTATCCTTATCAAAGGAAACGTACCAGGTGCTAAGAAATCTCTTATCACCATCAAATCAGCAGTAAAAACTGGTAAATAATAAGGAAAGGGGAAATCAGTCATAATGGCAAACGTAACATTATTTGACCAAACTGGTAAACAAGCTGGTGAAGTAGTTCTTAACGATGCAATCTTTGGTATCGAACCAAACCAAGCAGTTGTGTTTGATGTAATTATCAGCCAACGTGCAAGTCTTCGTCAAGGAACTCACGCAGTTAAAAATCGCTCAGCAGTTTCAGGTGGCGGACGCAAACCATGGCGTCAAAAAGGAACTGGACGTGCTCGTCAAGGTTCTATCCGCTCACCACAATGGCGTGGCGGTGGCGTAGTCTTCGGACCAACTCCACGTTCTTATGCCTACAAACTTCCACAAAAGGTTCGTCGCTTGGCGCTTAAATCTGTTTACTCAGAAAAAGTTGCTGAAAACAAATTTGTAGCTGTTGACAGCCTTTCATTTACAGCTCCAAAAACTGCTGAATTCGCAAAAGTTCTTGCAGCATTGAGCATTGATTCAAAAGTCCTTGTTATTCTTGAAGAAGGAAATGAATTCGCAGCTCTTTCAGCTCGCAATCTTCCAAACGTGAAAGTTGCAACTGCTACAACTGCAAGCGTCCTTGACATTGCAAATGCAGACAAACTTCTTGTAACTCAAGCAGCTATCTCTAAAATTGAGGAGGTTCTTGCATAATGAATTTGTATGATGTTATCAAAAAACCTGTCATCACAGAAAGCTCAATGGCTCAGCTTGAAGCAGGAAAATATGTATTTGAAGTGGACACTCGTGCTCACAAACTTTTGATCAAACAAGCTGTAGAAGCAGCGTTTGACGGAGTTAAAGTTGCAAATGTGAACACAATCAACGTAAAACCTAAAACAAAACGCGTAGGACGTTATGTGGGTCGTACAAGCAAAGTGAAAAAAGCAATCATCACATTGACTGCTGATTCAAAAGCAATCGAATTGTTTGCTGCAGCTGACGCTGAATAATCAAAGGAGGAATTAACGTGGGAATTAAAGTTTATAAACCAACTACAAATGGCCGTCGTAACATGACTTCTTTGGATTTCGCAGAAATCACAACAAGCACTCCTGAGAAATCATTGCTTGTTTCTCTTAAGAGCAAAGCTGGTCGTAACAATAACGGTCGCATCACAGTTCGTCACCAAGGTGGCGGTCACAAACGTCATTACCGTTTGATTGACTTCAAACGTAACAAAGATGGTATCGAAGCAGTTGTTAAAACAATTGAATACGATCCAAACCGTACTGCCAACATCGCTCTTGTACACTACACAGACGGTGTTAAAGCATACATCATCGCTCCTAAAGGTCTTGAAGTTGGTCAACGTATCGTATCAGGTCCAGAAGCAGATATCAAAGTTGGTAATGCTCTTCCGCTTGCGAACATTCCGGTCGGTACTGTTGTTCACAATATCGAGTTGAAACCAGGTCGTGGTGGTGAATTGGTTCGTGCTGCGGGTGCTTCTGCACAAGTGCTTGGTCAAGAAGGTAAATATGTTCTTGTTCGTCTTCAATCAGGCGAAGTTCGTATGATTCTTGGGACTTGCCGTGCAACAGTTGGTGTTGTCGGAAATGAACAACACGGACTTGTAAACCTTGGTAAAGCAGGACGTAGCCGTTGGAAAGGTATCCGCCCAACAGTTCGCGGTTCTGTAATGAACCCTAACGATCACCCACACGGTGGTGGTGAAGGTAAAGCGCCAGTTGGTCGTAAAGCACCATCTACTCCATGGGGCAAACCTGCTCTTGGACTTAAAACTCGTAACAAAAAAGCTAAGTCAAGCAAACTTATCGTTCGTCGTCGTAACGAAAAATAATCTGTTACAAGTAACGTAAGCATATCCGCCAGCTCGGTAGCCTTGCGTTTGCAAGGCAGGCCGCTGTGGTACATATTTTAAAGGAGAAAACATAAAAATGGGACGTAGTCTTAAAAAAGGACCTTTCGTCGATGAGCATTTGATGAAAAAAGTTGAAGCTCAAGCAAACGATGAAAAGAAAAAAGTAATTAAAACTTGGTCACGTCGTTCAACGATTTTCCCAAGTTTCATTGGTTATACAATCGCAGTTTATGATGGACGTAAACATGTACCTGTTTACATCCAAGAAGACATGGTGGGTCACAAACTTGGTGAATTTGCACCAACTCGTACTTACAAAGGTCACGCTGCTGACGACAAGAAAACACGTAGAAAATAATAGGAGGAACACATCATGGCAGAAATTACTTCAGCTAAAGCAACTGCTCGCACAGTACGTGTTTCACCTCGTAAATCACGTCTTGTCTTGGATAACATCCGTGGCAAAAGCGTAGCCGATGCAATCGCAATCTTGAAATTCACTCCAAACAAAGCTGCAGGCATTATTGAGAAAGTTTTGAACTCTGCAATCGCTAATGCTGAAAACAACTTTGGTTTGGAAAAAGCAAACTTGGTAGTAAGCGAAGCTTTCGCAAACGAAGGACCAACACTTAAACGTTTCCGTCCACGTGCAAAAGGTTCTGCTTCACCAATCAACAAACGTACAGCTCACATCACTGTAGTTGTGGCAGAAAAATAAGGAGGTAAAAACGTGGGACAAAAAGTACATCCAATTGGTATGCGTGTCGGCATCATCCGTGATTGGGATGCTAAATGGTATGCTGAAAAAGAATACGCGGATTACCTTCATGAAGATCTTGCAATCCGCAACTTTATCAACAAAGAATTGGCTGAAGCGGCAGTTTCAACAATTGAAATTGAACGTGCAGTAAACAAAGTGATCGTAAGCATTCATACAGCTAAACCAGGTATGGTTATCGGTAAAGCTGGTAGCAACGTTGACGCACTTCGTGCACAATTAAATAAATTGACTGGTAAACAAGTACACATCAACATCATCGAAATCAAACAACCTGATTTGGATGCACATCTTGTTGGTGAAACAATCGCTCGTCAATTAGAGCAACGTGTGGCATTCCGTCGCGCTCAAAAACAAGCAATCCAACGTACAATGCGTGCTGGAGCAAAAGGAATCAAAACTCAAGTATCTGGACGTTTGAACGGTGCTGATATCGCCCGTGCAGAAGGATATTCTGAAGGAACTGTTCCGCTTCATACACTTCGTGCGGACATCGACTATGCTTGGGAAGAAGCACTTACAACTTACGGTAAACTTGGTGTTAAAGTGTGGATTTACCGTGGAGAAGTTCTTCCAGCTCGCAAAAACACTAAAGGAGGTAAATAACCAATGTTAGTACCTAAACGTGTTAAACACCGTCGTGAATTCCGTGGAAAAATGCGCGGTGAAGCTAAAGGTGGAAAACAAGTAGACTTCGGTGAATATGGTCTTCAAGCTACAACTAGCCACTGGATCACAAACCGTCAAATCGAAGCAGCCCGTATCGCGATGACTCGTTATATGAAACGTGGTGGTAAGGTTTGGATTAAAATCTTCCCACACAAATCATACACCGCTAAAGCTATCGGGGTACGTATGGGATCTGGTAAAGGGGCACCTGAAGGCTGGGTAGCACCAGTTAAACGTGGTAAAGTGATGTTTGAAGTTGCGGGCGTTTCAGAAGAAATCGCACGTGAAGCATTCCGCTTGGCTAGCCATAAACTACCAGTTAAATGCAAATTCGTAAAACGTGAAGCAGAATAAGGAGAAGACATGAAACTTAATGAAGTAAAAGAATTTGTTAAAGAACTTCGTGGCCTTTCTCAAGAAGAACTTGCAAAGCGCGAAAATGAATTGAAGAAAGAACTCTTCGACCTTCGTTTCCAAGCTGCTGCTGGTCAACTTGAGCAAACTGCTCGTTTGAACGAAGTTAAAAAGCAAATTGCACGCATCAAAACTGTGCAATCAGAAGTTAAATAATAGATTGGGAAAGGAGAATTTCAATGGAACGCAATAATCGTAAAGTTCTTGTTGGACGTGTTGTATCTGACAAAATGGACAAAACCATCACAGTTGTAGTTGAAACAAAACGTAACCACCCAGTCTATGGTAAACGTATTAACTACTCTAAAAAGTACAAAGCTCATGATGAAAACAATGTTGCTAAAGAAGGCGATATCGTACGTATCATGGAAACTCGTCCACTTTCAGCTACAAAACGTTTCCGTCTTGTAGAAGTTGTGGAAGAGGCAGTTATCATTTAATCAACCTGAAAGGAGAAAACTTACATGATTCAAACAGAAACTCGTTTGAAAGTTGCTGACAATAGTGGCGCACGTGAAATCTTGACAATCAAAGTTCTTGGTGGTTCAAAACGTAAATCTGCAAACATCGGCGACATCATCGTTGCTTCAGTTAAACAAGCTACTCCTGGTGGTGCGGTTAAAAAAGGTGACGTCGTGAAAGCCGTTATCGTTCGTACTAAGACAGGTGCTCGTCGTGCTGATGGTTCATACATCAAATTCGATGAGAATGCTGCAGTTATCATCCGTGAAGATAAAACACCTCGCGGAACTCGTATTTTTGGTCCAGTTGCACGTGAATTGCGCGACGGCGGTTTCATGAAAATCGTTTCATTGGCACCAGAAGTACTTTAATAAACACAAACGAAGTCCCCTGAAATTTTTTCAGGGTGCCCTTAGGGCGTAAGAAATAATAGGAGAAATCAAATGTTTGTAAAAAAAGGCGATAAAGTTCGCGTAATCGCTGGTAAAGACAAAGGCGTTGAAGCTGTAGTCTTAACAGCGTTTCCAAAAGTAAATAAAGTTGTTGTAGAAGGTGTTAACATCGTCAAAAAACACCAAAAACCAAATAGCGAAAACCCTCAAGGTGCTATCGTTGAAAAAGAAGCTGCAATCCACGTGTCAAATGTACAAGTTCTTGACAAGAATGGTGTAGCAGGTCGTGTTGGTTACAAGTTTGTTGACGGTAAAAAAGTTCGCTACAACAAAAAATCAGGCGAAGTGCTTGATTAATCACGAAGGAAAGGAGAAGTAACATGGCAAATCGCTTAAAAGAAAAATATCTTAATGAAGTAGTTCCTGCTTTGACTGAACAATTTAACTATTCATCAGTTATGGCTGTACCAAAAGTTGATAAGATTGTTTTGAACATGGGTGTTGGTGACGCTGTTTCTAACGCTAAAAACCTTGAAAAAGCTACCCAAGAATTGGCGTTGATTTCAGGTCAAAAACCACTTATCACAAAAGCTAAAAAATCAATCGCCGGCTTCCGTCTTCGTGAAGGGGTTGCAATCGGAGCGAAAGTAACTCTTCGTGGCGAACGTATGTATGAATTCTTAGATAAATTGGTATCTGTGTCACTTCCACGTGTACGTGACTTCCACGGCGTTCCAACAAAATCATTTGACGGACGCGGAAACTACACACTTGGTGTGAAAGAGCAATTGATCTTCCCAGAAATCAACTTCGATGACGTTGACAAAACTCGTGGTCTAGATATCGTTATCGTTACAACAGCTAACACTGACGAAGAATCACGTGCGTTGCTTACTGGCCTTGGTATGCCGTTTGCAAAATAAGAGGGAGAGAATAAATGGCTAAAAAATCAATGATCGCTAAGAACAAACGCCCAGCTAAGTTCTCTACGCAAGCATATACTCGTTGTGAAAAATGTGGACGTCCACATTCCGTTTACCGCAAATTCAAACTTTGCCGTGTATGCTTCCGTGAATTAGCATACAAAGGACAAATCCCAGGCGTTACCAAAGCTTCTTGGTAATAAAATGATGCGACGGACGTTAAAAAATCCGTATGAAAATAGGAGCCTGACGCAGAGCTCTGAAAGAACTCAAGAAAGGCTATCTTTTTCACCAGGATTTTAGTCTGTGCTCGAATAACATGATGTGAGAGCGTTAATAAAACGAAGTGAAAATAGGAGGTCTACCGCTGGAGCGACGCTCCTAGGTAGAGCTGTCTTTTTCACCACGTTTTTAGCTCGAACTCAAATATGATGTGAAGGCGTTAAAACACTCAGCAAAAATAGAAAATTTAGCGAAGATGCTTGCATCTACATAAACTTATCTTTTTTGCTCGGTGTTTAGCCTAAATTCAAATATAATATAGAACTAATCACTTAGTTCAAGGATGATACAAATTGCGCTAGCTGATTTGAATACGAGCTACAATCTACAACCTTGTATCATTATTAACTAGCAAGTGAGAATTTCAAACTACTAGTAAGAGGAGAAAACAAAATGGTTATGACTGACCCAATTGCAGACTTTTTGACACGTATTCGTAACGCGAACCAAGCAAAACACGAAGTGCTTGAAGTGCCTGCATCAAACATCAAAAAAGGAATTGCTACAATTCTTAAAAATGAAGGTTTTGTAAAAAACGTTGAATTTATCGAAGATGACAAACAAGGCATCGTACGCGTATTCCTGAAATACGGACCAAACGGTGAAAGAGTTATCACAAACTTGAAACGTATTTCAAAACCAGGTCTTCGTGTTTACTCAAAACGTGAAGATATTCCGAAAGTTCTTAATGGACTTGGAATTGCAATCATCTCTACATCAGAAGGTCTTTTGACAGACAAAGAAGCTCGCCAAAAGAACGTTGGTGGTGAGGTAATTGCATACGTTTGGTAAGATCAAGATACAAAGCTCGTAAAGAACAAAGCAAAATTAGCTAGTTGGGATAGTTTTTACAAACACGCCAACTTGCCTATTTTGCACAGTTTTTAGAGCGCGCTCAGTTCAACTATTGAACTACATAGGTATCCGATTTTGTCAAAGAACTAATTGAACACGGATTAAAGTCTGTGTGAAAAAGACAAACTTTCCTAGAAACTAAAGTTTCTTCGTCAAGTTTCCTATTTTCACTTTGACTTTTTAACGCCCTCTGTATCTTAGTTCCCCGTGAAAACTGGTCGTTATGCGGCCTGACAATTTAACAGGAGAAAAATAAATATGTCACGTATTGGTAATAAAGTCATTACATTGCCTGCTGGTGTTGAGATTGTACAAAACAACGGCGTGGTAACTGTAAAAGGACCTAAAGGGGAATTGACTCGTGAATTCCCGACTGCTATTGAAATCCGTGTGGAAGGAACTGAAGTGACCCTTCACCGTCCAAACGATTCAAAAGAAATGAAGACTATTCACGGCACAAGCCGTGCTAACCTCAACAACATGGTTGTTGGTGTTTCTGAAGGCTTCAAAAAAGAACTTGAAATGCGTGGTGTCGGTTACCGTGCACAACTTACAGGTAACAAATTGACACTTGCTGTTGGTAAATCACATCCAGATGAAGTGACTGCACCAGAAGGTATCACATTTGAAGTTCCAGCACCAACACAAATCATCGTGTCTGGTATAAACAAAGAAGTTGTTGGTCAAACAGCAGCTTACATCCGTAGCCTTCGTGCTCCTGAGCCTTACAAAGGTAAAGGTATCCGCTATGTTGGTGAATTTGTTCGCCGCAAAGAAGGTAAAACAGGTAAATAATAATGATTACGAGTGGTTCTTCCGCATCGTACATTATATTCCAACATATCTTATACAGATATGATCAATAATTAAGAGGTGAAAATTGTGATTTCAAAACCAGATAAAAACAAAATCCGCCAAAAACGCCATCGTCGTGTTCGCGGTAAAATCTCTGGAACTGCTGCTCGCCCACGTTTGAACATTTTCCGTTCTAATACAGGCATCTACGCTCAAGTGATTGATGACGTAGCGGGTGTAACGCTCGCAAGCGCTTCTACTCTTGATAAAGAAGTTTCAAAAGGTACTAAGACAGAACAAGCCGTTGTTGTAGGTAAACTCGTTGCTGAACGCGCAGTAGCGAAAGGTATTTCTGAAGTGGTCTTTGACCGCGGTGGATATCTCTATCACGGACGTGTGAAAGCATTGGCTGAAGCAGCTCGTGAAAACGGATTGAAATTCTAATAGGGAGGACACTAAGAAATGGCATTTAAAGATAACGCAGTTGAATTTGAAGAACGCGTAGTAGCCATCAACCGTGTTACAAAAGTTGTAAAAGGTGGACGTCGTCTTCGCTTTGCAGCTCTTGTGGTTGTTGGTGATCGTAATGGTCGTGTAGGTTTCGGTACTGGTAAAGCTCAAGAAGTACCAGAAGCTATCCGTAAAGCAGTTGAAGCTGCTAAGAAAAATTTAATTGTAGTACCAATGGTTGGTACTACTATCCCTCACGAAGTTCGTTCGGAATTTGGTGGAGCTCGCATCATGTTGAAACCAGCTGCAGAAGGAGCTGGGGTTGCTGCGGGTGGTGCTACTCGTGCGGTTATTGAGTTGGCAGGTATCGCTGATGTGACATCTAAGTCGCTTGGATCAAACACACCAATTAACATTGTTCGTGCAACAGTTGAAGGTTTGAAACAATTAAAACGTGCTGAAGAAGTGGCTGCACTTCGTGGCATTTCAGTTTCTGATTTAGCATAAGAAAGGGGATAAGATGGCTCAAATTAAAATCACTTTGACTAAGTCTCCAATCGGTCGCAAACCAGAACAACGTAAAACAGTTGTTGCCCTTGGACTTGGTAAATTAAATAGCTCAGTTATTAAAGAAGACAATGCTGCTATTCGTGGAATGGTTACAGCAATCTCTCACTTGGTAACTGTTGAAGAAGTAAACTAAGAGACGATCGTATTTCGTTTCTAAAAAACACAGACGAAGTCGCTTAGAGAAATCTTTGCGACTTACTGTCAATTTTGTATAGGCGAGTTTTTAGGTTGAGGCCTTACCCAGCCTAAAGGCGCTAGCATTTTACATATAAGGAGAAAGAATAAATGAAGCTTCATGAATTGCAACCTGCTACAGGTTCTCGTAAAACTCGTAACCGCGTTGGTCGTGGTACATCATCAGGTAATGGTAAGACTTCAGGTCGTGGACAAAAAGGTCAAAAAGCTCGTAGTGGCGGTGGTGTACGTTTAGGTTTTGAAGGTGGACAAACTCCATTGTTCCGTCGTCTTCCAAAACGTGGATTTACAAACATCAATGCAAAAGAATACGCGATTGTAAACCTTGACCAATTGAACGCTTTTGAAGACGGTACAGAAGTAACACCAGTTTTGCTTGTTGAGTCTGGTATCGTTAAAGCTGAAAAATCAGGAATCAAGATTCTTGGTAATGGCGAATTGACTAAAAAGTTGAATGTGAAAGCAGCTAAATTCTCTAAATCAGCTGAAGAAGCTATCACTGCTAAAGGTGGTTCAGTTGAAGTCATCTAAGAGAGGTGACCTATGTTTTTTAAACTATTAAAAGATGCACTAAAGGTGAAAAATGTACGCAAGAAAATTTTGTTTACTATTTTTATCTTGTTAGTCTTCCGTGTTGGAACGCACGTAACCGTTCCAGGTGTAAATGTAAAAAATTTAGAAGCTCTTTCAAATATTCCATTTTTGAATATGTTGAGTCTCGTTTCTGGAAATGCAATGCGTAATTTCTCTGTCTTTGCACTTGGAGTTAGCCCCTACATTACAGCCTCTATCATTGTTCAGCTGATGCAGATGGATCTTGTTCCTAAGTTTGTAGAATGGGGCAAGCAAGGTGAAGTAGGTCGTCGTAAATTGAACCAAGCAACACGGTATATCGCATTGGTGCTGGGATTTGTCCAATCAATGGGCATTACCGCAGGTTTCAACGCTTTATCAGGCGTGCAACTGACAACCATGCCATTAAACTGGAAAACTTATCTTCTGATTGGTTCTGTATTAACAACTGGTTCGGTTATCGTGACATGGCTGGGTGAGCAAATTACAGACAAAGGATATGGAAATGGAACGTCCATGATCATCTTTGCGGGAATTATTTCATCGCTTCCAGATACGATTCATGATATTTATGAAGATCGGTTTGTTAATATCGAAGCCAGTCGCTTGGGAGAATCTGCTATCTTAGTAGGAGTGTTGGCAGTGGCAGTTTTAGCAATTGTTTACTTTACAACATTTGTACAGCAGGCTGAATACAAAATTCCAATCCAGTATACCAAACGTGCGCAAGGTGCACCGTCTAGTTCGTACTTGCCGCTTAAGTTAAATCCGGCAGGTGTTATCCCGGTCATCTTTGCAGGTTCCATTACAGCGATCCCAACATCCCTTCTTCAGTTCTTTGCTAGCCAGAATAAGAGTATTACTTGGCTATCAACTGTTCGTGAGTATTTTGATTACTCTACAATAAAAGGGATGATTGTGTATGCGGTATTAATCATTCTCTTTACCTTCTTCTACAGCTTTGTTCAGGTCAATCCAGAAAAAGCTGCTGAAAATCTTCAAAAGAGTGGAGCATATATCCACGGAGTTCGTCCAGGTAAAGGAACAGAAGAGTATTTCTCTAAACTATTGACGCGGCTTGCAACAGTGGGTTCCTTATTCCTAGGATTTGTTGCATTACTGCCGATTCTTGCACAAAATATCTTTGGACTTACTTCTAAAATTGCCTTCCTTGGTACGAGTTTGATTATCGTTATTATGACAAGTATTGAAGGAATCAAGCAGTTAGAAGGCTACTTGCTCAAGAGAAAATATGTAGGTTTCATGGAAACAGAATAAGGAGTGGATGCAGAGTTTTAGTTTCTTAGAAATCGATTTTGCAATTAAACTCTGCACAGTTATTGACGTTTACAGAATGATGAAAATTCAACATTCTGTAAATCGGATAACTGTTGATATTTGTTTTTTGAATGATAAAAAGTAGGAAGCTGAGCACTTTTTGCCCAGCCTCTCTATTTTGTTTTTTGATAAGTTTGTCAATGGTGGCAAATTTATTTGAAAACAAAATAAGGAGTTTATCATGAATCTTTTAATTATGGGTTTGCCAGGTGCTGGTAAAGGAACACAGGCTGCAAAAATTGTTGAAAAATTTGACGTTGTGCATATTTCAACAGGTGATATGTTCCGTGCAGCGATGGCAAATCAGACAGAGATGGGATTGCTGGCAAAATCCTATATTGATAAAGGTGATTTGGTACCAGATGAAGTGACCAATGGTATTGTCAAAGAGCGTTTGGCTCAAGACGATATTAAAGGCAAGGGTTTCTTGTTGGATGGCTACCCTCGTACGATCGAGCAAGCACATGCCTTGGATGAAACATTGAAAAATCTTGGCATCCAACTTGAAGGAGTTATCAATATTGAAATTGACCCAACAAAATTAGTTGAGCGTCTCAGCGGTCGTATCATTCATCGCGAAACTGGCGAAACTTTCCACAAGGTATTTAATCCACCAACAGAAGGCTATGATGAAAAAGATTACTACCAACGTGAAGACGACAAGCCAGAATCTGTCAAACGTCGCTTAGAAGTCAATATTGCACAGGGACAACCAATCATTGATCACTATCGTGCTGCTGGTTTGGTACATGATATTGAGGGCGACCAAGACATCGAGGTTGTCTTTACAGATATTGAAAAAGTTTTGTCAAAATTGCAATAAAGTAGGGGATTTAGCTTGCGTTTTCTTGACAGAAATGATAAAATAGCTTAGTCTGACTTATAATTGTTACCTCTGTGTGCAGAGGACATCAAATCGAAATTTAGAGGGGGATACTTTTGCATGGCAAAAGAAGATGTGATTGAAATTGAAGGTAAGGTAGTTGATACCATGCCGAATGCTATGTTTACTGTTGAGTTGGAAAATGGACACCAAGTTCTTGCAACGGTTTCAGGAAAAATCCGTAAAAATTACATTCGTATTTTGGTCGGTGATCGCGTAACGGTTGAGCTTAGCCCATACGACTTGACACGTGGACGTATCACATACCGCTTTAAATAGTCGAAATACTTGGAGGGATTAAACATGAAAGTAAGACCATCGGTCAAACCAATTTGCGAATACTGTAAAGTTATTCGTCGTAATGGTCGTGTTATGGTAATTTGCCCAGCAAATCCAAAACACAAACAACGTCAAGGATAAGATAGAAAGGAGAAAAAATGGCTCGTATTGCTGGAGTTGATATTCCAAACGACAAACGTGTAGTAATCTCATTGACTTACGTATACGGTATTGGTCTTGCAACATCTAAAAAAATTCTTGCAGCAGCTGGAATCTCAGAAGATGTTCGCGTAAAAGATTTGACTTCTGATCAAGAAGATGCAATCCGTCGTGAAGTAGATGCGATTAAAGTTGAAGGTGACCTTCGTCGTGAAGTAAACTTGAACATTAAACGTTTGATGGAAATCGGTTCATACCGTGGAATCCGTCACCGTCGTGGACTTCCTGTCCGTGGACAAAACACTAAAAACAACGCTCGCACTCGTAAAGGTAAAGCTGTTGCGATTGCAGGTAAGAAAAAATAAAATAGGAGGTAGAAAAATTGGCTAAACCAACACGTAAGCGTCGTGTGAAGAAAAATATCGAATCTGGTATTGCACACATTCACGCTACATTTAATAACACTATTGTTATGATTACTGATGTGCATGGTAATGCGATTGCTTGGTCATCAGCTGGTGCTCTTGGTTTTAAAGGTTCTCGTAAATCTACACCATTTGCAGCTCAAATGGCTTCAGAAGCAGCTGCTAAATCTGCACAAGAACACGGTCTTAAAACAGTTGAAGTTACAGTAAAAGGTCCAGGTTCAGGTCGTGAGTCTGCTATCCGCGCTCTTGCTGCCGCCGGTCTTGAAGTAACAGCAATTCGTGATGTGACTCCTGTACCACACAATGGTGCTCGTCCTCCAAAACGTCGCCGTGTATAATCAATTAACGATACACAGCTTTTCGTTTAAGAGGGAGTAAGAAATGATTGAGTTTGAAAAACCAACTATAACAAAAATTGATGAAAATAAAGATTACGGCAGATTTGTTGTAGAGCCATTAGAACGTGGTTATGGAACAACTCTTGGGAACTCACTTCGTCGTGTACTCCTTGCATCGCTTCCTGGTGCTGCAGTAACGTCAATCAAGATTGACGGTGTACTACACGAGTTCGACACAGTTCCGGGTGTCCGTGAAGATGTGATGCAAATTATTTTGAACATCAAAGGCATTGCTGTAAAATCTTATGTCGAAGACGAAAAGACGATAGAACTTGATGTTACAGGCCCGGCAGAAATCACTGCGGGAGATATTCTAACAGATAGTGATATTGAAATTGTTAACCCTGACCATTATCTTTTTACCATTAGCGAAGGGGCAAGCTTCAAAGCAATCATGACTGTGAATACAGGTCGTGGATATGTACCTGCTGAAGGAAATAAAAAAGATGATGCGCCAGTGGGCACACTTGCTGTAGACTCAATCTATACGCCAGTGAAAAAAGTCAATTATCAAGTTGAACCAGCTCGGGTTGGTAGCAACGATGGTTTTGACAAATTAACACTTGAAATCATGACTAATGGGACAATCATTCCTGAAGATGCCCTAGGTCTTTCTGCGCGTATTTTGATGGAGCACTTAGGTCTATTTACTGATTTGACAGAAGTTGCAAAATCAGCTGAAGTAATGAAAGAAACAGAAGAAGCATCTGATGATCGTATGTTGGATCGTACGATTGAAGAATTGGACTTGTCTGTTCGTTCATACAACTGTTTGAAACGTGCAGGTATAAATACTGTATTTGATTTGACGGAAAAAACTGAACCAGAAATGATGAAAGTACGCAATCTTGGACGCAAGAGTCTTGAAGAAGTCAAAGTAAAATTGGCTGACCTTGGTTTGGGACTGAAAAATGATAAATAAAGGAGGAATACATGGCTTACCGTAAACTAGGACGCACTAGCTCACAACGTAAAGCAATGCTTCGTGACTTGACAACAGATCTTTTGATCAATGAATCAATCGTTACAACTGAAGCTCGTGCAAAAGAAATCCGCAAAACAGTTGAAAAAATGATTACACTTGGTAAACGTGGGGACTTGCATGCTCGTCGCCAAGCAGCAGCATTTGTACGTAATGAAATCGCATCAGAAAACTATGATGAAGCTACTGATAAGTATACATCAACTACAGCTCTTCAAAAATTGTTCTCTGAAATTGCACCTCGTTATGCAGAACGCAATGGTGGATACACTCGTATCTTGAAAACTGAACCACGTCGTGGTGATGCTGCACCAATGGCAATTATTGAACTTGTATAAGATCATCAATTTTGTTGAGTGTTATGATGGTGGGGTGCAACAGCATTCTTAGTCTAGCTCTGGTCTACCGCTGGGTTGATTCCCGGCGGGAACACTCATCAGATAAAACGTAACGCTTGTTTACGAAATCGCTTTGAAGAAAGAACGATTTCGTAAGTAGGCGTTTTATTTCGGCTTAAACTGAAGGCTCATTGTCAACTGTAGTGGGTAGATGAAAAGCTAACATCTAGAGAGAACGACAGTCGTTTGTAACCGCTCCATAACGGAGTATATTGAAAAGTTCCAAAGTCGCTTTGACTCTGGGACTTTTTCCTATCTACAGTTGTTTTGAATACTTTCCGCCCATGGTAAATAAGCCTCCAGTACCTCCTTTTTGGCGAGCATCTCCTCGTTAGGTAGATTGTCTAGAAGATAGGTCATCTATTTCTCTGAATCAAGGCCGTGTCGCTTAGCCGTTTCCAAAAGACTAAGGATGATAGCTGTTGACTTGGCTCCCTCAAAGCTTTGTGAGAATAACCAATTTTTACGCCCCATAACCAAAGTCTTCATAGCCCTCTCGGCTATGTTGTTAGACAAGACTAAGTTACCGTCCGAGAGAATGGTTCGGAAGGTGGTTTCATATTTAAGGCTATACTCTAAGGCAGTACCCAACTTGGAACCTGGCAAGACAGCCTGCTTACGGCACCAGTCGAAGAACTCGTTCATCAAGGGCGTCAACTCTATCTGACGTTTATGCAGTCGCTCCTCGCTAGATAAATCTGCCCAGTCATTCTCCAAGGCAAACAGCTGGTCGCAATAGGCTAATCCCTTAGCCCCTAAAGAGGTCTTGTCTGCTTTCTTGGGGGTTGCATCGAAGAACTTTCTTCTGACATGCGCCCAACAACCAACTAGCTGAGCTTTTTCTAATTGGCGATAAGCACCCAGCGGTTCGCAGTTTACCAAGCTTAGCGTCGCTTCGTTCCTCAAGCTTGGACTGCTATCGCATAGGCAGAACTAGAGGACTAAAGTCCTAAGTTACTGCCGTAACATATCACAATGTACGTAGCCTGCGTAATCCCCAAGAAACTCCTTCACAACCAAACCACTCCGGCGTTTGTCATGATGATAGAGCGTGATGCCCTTTTTCTCATGCTTACCAGACAGGAAGGTCCAGTAGTAGGTCAACTGGCTATCATTTTCCAAGACCTTATAGGAGGTTTCATCCGCATGGAGAATAGGCTGTTTCAGTAATTTCTCGTGCAACAGATCATAAATTGGCTCGAAATAATACTGACTAGACTTGATGTGCCAGTTGGCTATTTCCTTCCGTGTGATGGGCAAGCCAAGCTTATGCCAATCCTCTTCTTGGCGGTAGTTCGGCACCTTCAGATTGAACTTCTGATGAATCGTATGGGCAATGATGGAGGCAGACCCAAAGCTGTGTGCTAAAGGAGCCTTAGGAACAGGAGCCTTGATAATCTTATCGCTAAGACTGTTCTCGCTACAAGCCTGACACTTGTAAGCGTGTTGGACATGATCAATCCGCTTCAATTGCGCAGGAATAAAGACCAACTCTTGCCGTTAGACGGTTGAGCCAATCTCCTTTAACTGACCATGACAATCTGGACACGTGCAGTCTTCACCCTGTAATTCGTGATGAACCATCTCTGGAGTGAATTGACTAAAAATAGCCTGACGAACTCCCTTAGCTTTCTTGCGTTTATAGGTGATAGTTTCTGTTTCAACTGGGTAAGTCAGCGTCTTCCTCTAGGAGACTCTCCTCACCAAATAAACTCAACTGACCAGGTTGATAAACAACCTTCTCTGATGACTTTCCGTAGAGTTTCTGAGTCAGATAAGCCACCTGTTCACGAAGTAGGGCAAGTTCATTGGTTAGGTTATCAATTGTAGAAGCCTGTTGCTTGATAATTTCTACTAACTCTTCCATAGTCTCATCCTCCTGTTTTCTTTATTATACCGAAAAGAAAGCCATGATTTCAATAGAAATCACGACTTTTTGAAACATCTATTTTGGGAAAGATGGAAAATCCTTTCATCAGCCAATCTACTTGCTCGCAAGTGAGGGCTTTGACTTCATTTTCATCACTTGGCCAATTGAGTTTGCCGTTTTCAAATCGCTTATAAAGCAGCCAGAAGCCTTGTCCGTCCCAGTAAAGAGCTTTGAATCGATCTTTTCGACCTCCGCAGAAAAGATAAACCTGACCTGAGAAGGGATCCAAGTTGAACTGACTTTTGACAAGAAAGGCAAGAGAGTCAATGCCCTGACGCATATCTGTTTTTCCGCAGACAAGATAGACCTGTCCTAAATCACTGAGTCGGATGGTCATAGACTAGTACCTTATCCAAGATTGTTTCCAATACCTCTTGGTTAATAGATTGGAAGAAGGTGACTTCCACTTTTCCGAGACGAATTTTCATCAGAATATCGTTTCTGCTTTTCTTTTCAAAGCGTCGAGATTGGGGAACAGTCAATGGGACGATGGGGTGTGACATAAAAAATCCTCCAGTTTTGTTTTTATAACAGTATACTGGAGAACTGACAATCTCGGTAGATACCTCGTTATGGGGCGCTTACTTTCGTTTGATGACTTTGATGAGATTATTAGTAGCTTCCAATTTGGCGTTGGAATAAGGCAATTCCAATGCATTTAAAACCTTGTCCTTATCCTTTAGAAAGGTCTTAAATACCGTCTGGAAAATAGGGTCAACTGAAGCAATTTCCTGTTTGATGAGGTGAAAGAAATGGTCTGAGTTTTTCTCTTGGAAATGGAATAAGAGAAGTTGATAGAGTTCGTAGTGCAGTCGTAGTTCCTCTGAGAATGATAAGAGTTTTTCTAGGATTTCCTTGTTAGTCAAATGCATCCGAAACATAGGACGGTAGAATCGTTTATCACATAGTTTAC
>NZ_JBFRYH010000020.1:0-32381 GCF_040984445.1 Streptococcus handemini | reverse complement strand
AAAAATGCGACGCAACAACAAGTCGCATTTATTGAAAACTGGATTAACAACTATCCAAAGAAGATATTGGGTTACAAATCTCCTAGAGAATTTTTACAGACTGGCTAACTTGAACTTGAAATTTAGCTTGAGTTTCGCTCCCTTTTCTTTTTCCTTATTTATGATAAGATAGAATTATGAAACCAGAAGAATTTTACACAATTTTAGACACAAATGGATTTCCCTTAACCGACCAGCAAAAAGAGCAATTCGCCCTTTATTTTACCCGCCTTGTAGAATGGAATGAAAAGATTAACTTAACCGCCATTGTCGATCAAGAAGGCGTCTACCTCAAGCATTTCTATGATTCATTAGCCCCTATCCTACAAGGTTATTTTCCAAACGAACCGCTTCGTCTCTTAGACATCGGAGCTGGTGCTGGCTTCCCAAGCCTACCGATGAAAATTTTATTTCCAAAGCTACAGATTACCATTATTGACTCCCTTAATAAACGGATTCAATTTCTGACTGCCCTTGCTCAAGAACTAGGGTTAACAGCGGTTCATTTCTACCATGGACGGGCTGAGGACTTTGCCCAAGATAAGAATTTCCGTGCGCAATACGATATCGTTACGGCTCGAGCAGTTGCTCGTATGCAGATTTTAGCGGAACTAACGATTCCTTTCCTCAAGGTAAATGGTAAATTAATTGCCCTCAAGGCTTCACATGCAGAAGACGAATTGGTTGAGGCAAAAAATGCCTTGAATCTTCTCTTTGCCAAGGTCATTGAAAACGTAGATTATACATTACCAAATGGCGATCCACGGACTCTAACCATTGTAGAAAAGAAAAAAGAAACGCCCAATAAATACCCACGAAAAGCTGGAATCCCCAACAAACGTCCCTTATAAACCAAAAGAGTGAGAAAGCATCCTGTTGATACTCCTCACTCTTTTTCATGCTATTCTAATTTGATAAACACCAGATCAATGGTGAGCTGGTTAGACTAATTATGAAACGCTTGACCTTTAACGATTCATGGTTTCCACGGATTGTAAAAACGTCCGCCATTGATGGCAAATAAAGCGATGGTTAAGAGTAAAATACTCACTGCAAGCAATAAGACGATATAATCTCTTTTTTCAAGGGCTTGGTAAGTATACCAAGTCCGTTTTTTATTTTTACCAAATCGGCGGAGTTCCATAGCAGTTGAAATGGTATCAATCCGCTGCAAGGAACTAAAGATTAATGGAATCACCAAGGCCAGATTGCCCTTAATTCGGTCGAGGAGTTTTCCTTTCTGAGATAACTCAACACCTCGTGCTTCTTGGGACATTCGAATGGTATAAAATTCCTCTTGAATGTCTGGAATATACCGCATGGTCAAGCTGACTGAATAAGCCACCTTATAGGAGACACCTAACTGATTTAAACTCGAAGCAAATTGACTAGGATGAGTTGTCATTAAAAAGATAACCGCTAGCGGAATGGTACAAAAATACTTCAAGAGAAGATTGAAGAGATAAAATAATTCTTGACTGGTCAGCGTATAAGCTCCAAATCCTGACCACAAGATTGTCTCTGCTCCATACAGTTCAACCCCATACTGTGGCGCGAATAGATAGACCATTAGGGCGTTCATAATCGCAAAAATCGTAGTCACAATAAAAACAAAGGAAACATCTTTTAGACGGATTCCTGACCATTTAAATAGACAGAGTGAAAAGACCGAAATAGCAAGTATCAACCGAGTATCATAGGTCACCATTGCTGCTACCGATACGATAAGGAAAAAGACAAGTTTACTAACGGCTGATAGGTCATAAACAAACCCTTCACCAGCCCGATAGCCGATAATATTTGTTCCTTTCATCTACTATCCCCTTTCTCTTTCCATATAAAATTGAGTCAAAGCAAGGGCATCCACCCCTAATCGCTCTGCCAAGTGGAAGATACTGGTCTCTTTTAAATTTGCAAGCTGAATCACCTCTGGATTGCTCAAAATAGACGCCGGGTGGTCATCTGCCACAATTTGCCCATCTACCAAGACTACCGCACGATCCGAATAGTCTAACATAAGCTGCATATCATGCGTAATCATGATAATCGTATGACCCTGCTGATTCAATTCGTCTAAAAAGTCCATCATTTCTGTATAGTGGCGCTCATCTTGCCCAGCAGTTGGCTCATCAAGTAAAATAATCTCTGGATTGAGTACCAAGATTGAGGCAATGGTAACCCGCTTTTTCTGACCAAATGAGAGGGCTGAGATTGGCCATTTACGAAAGGCATACAAACCGCATGTCTGTAGGACCTTCTCTACTCGCTGTGTAATTTCTGCTTCTGCGACCCCGCGCAAGCGAAGTCCTAGAGCCACCTCATCAAAAATCATGGTCTGACTAATCATTTGATTGGGATTTTGTAAGACATAGCCAATGCGTTCTGCACGCTCCTTAATTGAATCTCCCAGAATAGACTGACCATTCCAAAGAACTTCCCCAGAAATAGCAACAAATTGACACAAGGCCTTGGCAAGGGTCGATTTCCCTGCCCCATTTTTTCCAATAATCGCAAGCCGTTCTCCCCGACGAATCGTAAGAGTTACGTCTTTTAAAACCTCTTTTTTACCATAGGCAACTCTGAGACGGTTAACTTCCAGAAGTGAAGCTGGCTGAGCCTGAGAAAGCACCATTTCAGGTAGATTTTCAACAGCTACATCGGTCAAAGTCAAGGCTTCCACAGATGCAATTGTCTCTTCTCTTGTCACATCATAGCCTAGCTGACGAAGGGTGGTAAGATAAAGTGGCTCGCGGAGGCCATTTTCAAGCAATAAAGACGTCCGAAGAAGAGTTTCTGGATCTCCATTGTAGACAATACGACCGTCGTTCACCAAAATAACTCGATCCACCGAACGATACAAGACATCTTCCAAACGATGTTCGATGATAATGGTGGTCGTGCCTTGTTCCCGATGCAGGCGATCAATCAAATCCACCGTATCTTGACCAGCTTTGGGATCAAGGTTGGCCAACGGTTCATCAAAGAGTAAAATCGGACTTTCGTCAATCAAGACACCCGCGATACTCACTCGCTGTTTCTGCCCACCTGACAAATCCTGTGGACGACGAGAAAGCAATTCCAGTAAGTCCAAGCGGCTAGCCCATAGCTGAATGCGGTCACGCATTGTAGGCAATGGGGTCACATCATTTTCAAGTGCAAACGCCAAATCCTCTGCCACACTTAGACCAATAAACTGACCATCTGTATCCTGCAAGACCGTACTAACCAGTAGTGATTTATCATAAATAGACAAATCAAAGGCATCCTTACCATGAATGCGAAGTTCTCCTGTTTTTGTCCCCTTGTAGATATTGGGAATGATCCCATTCAAACATTGACCGAGCGTTGATTTCCCAGATCCTGACGGTCCTACTATTAAGACCTTTTCTCCTTGGTAAATGGTCAAATCAATATCATGTAAGGTCGCCTCTTGTTGCGCATGATACTTAAAACTAAATTTTTCAAACTCAATGATTGCCTTCTTCATAAATACTTTTATCTCATTTCTTCTGCACAGCCTATTTTATACTCAGTTCATTTCAACAAATAACTTTTTTGATTTTTTCTCATGTAATGCGGACGGAAGCAACCTCCTTCGGAGCTTCATTCCTAATTTTTAACCCTAGGTCTCAAAAATTCCGTTATTAGTGACAGCAACACTGTCACTAATAATACACTACGGCAAAAATATTCTTTTAAGCTCACTTCGCTCGCTCTAAACTGCGGAATCTCATTTTTCTATTCAATACATCGTGTTATTTTTTGATGTTGGATGAATATTACTCACTCATGTAATTCGTTTCCTATCCCTTTATTTTACCATATATTCTAGTTATTTCTGCATAGTTTTTGTATATGAAGAGTTATAAATTTTACAAAAGGAAAAAGCTGGAATAGTCCAGCCTTTTTAACTCTGATAGAATCTTTTCGTTTTGATTTCATACTAGGGACAGAACGAGTGAACGACCTAATGGATTTTAAACCTTTATTGTGCTACTACTTCATCAAGTGTTTCACCAATAGCAGCCAAACGCTCAATTACTTCTGCGCGTGTCAATTGATGTTCTGCTACATAGCGATTGCGTGGGTGAACACGGCATTCGTGTGAGCAGCCACGGAGGTAGGTATGCTCATTTTCTTCTGAGGTCAAGATACGGCGGTTACAGAATGGATTCCCACAGTTGACATAGCGCTCACATGGTGTTCCATCAAACCAGTCTTTTCCGACTACAACAGGGTCTACGTGGTTGACATCAACAGCGATACGCTCGTCAAAGACGTACATTTTGCCATCCCAAAGTTCGCCACGAACTTCTGGATCTTTTCCATATGTCGCAATCCCACCATGCAGTTGACCAACATCTTTGTAGCCTTCACGGACCATCCAGCCAGAGAATTTCTCACAGCGGACTCCACCCGTACAGTAAACAACCACGCGTTTGTCCATGAATTTTTCCTTGTTATCGCGGACCCATTGTGGCAACTCACGGAAGTTGCGGATGTCTGGGCGAATGGCACCACGGAAGTGACCGAGGTCATATTCGTAGTCATTACGTGTATCAAGAACAACCGTATCTTCATCCAAGAGAGCTTCTTTAAACTCTTTTGGCGATAGGTAGGCACCTGTTGTTTCAAGCGGATCGATGTCGTTATCAAAATCATTATCTTCTAAGCCCAAGTGCACGATCTCCTTCTTGTAACGGACAAACATTTTCTTGAAGGCTTGCTCTTCTTCTTCGTCAATCTTGAACCAAAGATCTTCCATACCAGGAAGAGAGTGAACATAGTCTATGTATTTTTGAGTGGTTTCGTAATCACCCGAAACCGTTCCATTGATTCCTTCATCTGCCACAAGGATACGACCTTTTAGGCCGATTGATTTACAAAATGCTAAGTGTTCCGCCGCAAATTCTTGCGCATTTTCAATCGGAACGTATTTGTAATACAGTAAGACACGAATATCTTTTGCCATAAGATTTCTTCTCTCTTCTTTCTAAAAATTGTCTGAATTTTATCATTCAACTCTTCTATTATACTTTGCATAAGGGATTCAAGGCAATTTATTTGACCGAAAATGTCCACAAAAAACCTGCCCAGCAATCACTGAACAGGTTATGAACAAGTAGATTCTAATCTTTTGATAAGCTGTTGCTTTGGACTTGTCTCTTAGCATATACAGCCAGCAAGATAGTTCCTGCAATGGCAACTGTAACGGCATTGGCAGCACCAGCAACCAGCCCTTGGGCAAGGACCTTGTTTGGTGCTTCATGGTAGATAATAATATCCAAAATCGGCGCAATCACTCCCCAAACAATAATATTAGCCACAATTTGGACACCATTGAAGGTAATGATATCTTTGGTTGTAAAGATTCCTTGGCTAATCCGAAGACGATTCTTCAAGATACCGACCATCAAACCAAAGAGACCCGAAGCGAAAATCCATGTCCACCATGGACCGTAAGTGAGGGAGTCTTTTACAGCATGACCGATAAAACCTATCAAGAAGCCAACGATTGGCCCGAAAAGAATAGCCAAGAGAGATTGCACCGCATACTGGAGCTGAATACTCGTATTGGGTACAAACGTAGGGATGTTGATGACTAAGCTAATCACCACAAATAAGGCTGCTCCAATGCCGGTTGCTACAACTGTTTTAATCGAATTGTTTTTCATAAATGCTCTCCTTCTTCTCCTAAACACTCATTTTCTTGATTTCAATATGCCAGTTTTGTCCAACACCGACGTTGTAGGCCTTGGCAAATGAACCTTGATTGATAGCAAGTCCCACGCGGTAGAGGGAGTTAATATAAAGCAAGGGCTGACCGATACGGACATCAGCAAAAGATTTACCATAGGTTACTTGGTTTTGGTAGACCAGCATGTCATTGTTATAAATGGTCACTTCAAAGCGATCTCCAAAGGTTGGGTTGAGGCTATAAAATTCCTCGCGGGTAATCGATGTCCAGAGCGAACCAAAGCGGACATCCAAGATGTCAATGGCACCCTTGACAAAGTCAGTGCCGACTTCTGTTGGTACTGTTGGAATTTCCACAATATCTTCCACCTTGAGCTCAGGCCCTACTTCTTCAAAGCTAATATGACCGGAAGCCAATTTTGCCCCTGTATAGGCATAGACATCTCGACCGTGGAAAGTATAAGAATGCTCCGTATTGGCACGGCGATTCGCCACTTCTGAAATCTCACGCACCGCCTTAATTCCCACGTATTGTTTGATGAAGGACAGGGTTCCATTATCTGGGGTGACAATATAATGGTTTTGCTCTGTCAGAGCAACCACGCTCTTGCGTTTGGAACCAACACCTGGATCGACAACCGATACAAAAGTCGTATCCGCTGGCCAGTATTCCACCGTTTGAAAGAGCCGGTAAGAACCTTCAAAAATATTGTAGGGTGTAATATCGTGTGTCAGGTTATGAACCACCAAATCACATGATTCTTGTAGCGCCACCCCAATCATGGCAGATACTGCACCGTCAACCAAGCCAAAGTCAGATTGTAACACAAGTAAATTATTGGACATAGTTTCTCCTATCAGTAAAATGACTCCTCTATCATATCAAAAAATCCGCCAACTGACCAATACCAATCCTTTATGAACTGTCATAGGCAGGAGCTATATAGGCACAAAAGAGGCTGACAGGCAACTTACTAGCCATAAAAAAGATCGATAGAAACCTCAAAAAACCAGATAAACCTATTTTAAAATATCACAATAAAAGTGTTCGTAGAATTTCGAATTAGAGAGGAAAAATACGGAAAACAATACTATTTGACATTCTTCTCGAACAACAATTGATGACATGTAAAAATCAAGGAGGTACGTCATGGACACAGTAAAAAACAGTATGGCTCGATAGCCATACTGTTTTGAGTTTCCTACCGGACATCCTATCGATTTACATACGCTTCTGACGGCTGATTAGGTCTAAGTATCTGTAACAGACCTCGACCACTCCCATGTTAAGCGACAATCGCTTTTGCAACTTCTTCTGTCGTCATGCGTGAGAAATAATGAGTTGTATCAATAGTTTGGAGTTTGGCTAGTACATCGGCATACTCATAGCGTGTTCCTACTAGCAATTCTTCAATATCTGAGACATCCCCAATTCCAAAGAAATCCCCATAGATTTTGATTGATTCGATAATGGATTTTTCTGCCTTAACGTAGGTGGTGATTTTTCCTGCAGGATAACGGACGCTGCGCTCCACCGTGTACTCAGGTGTCTGACCAAAGGTCCAATCCCAGGTACCAAATTGAGTATCACGAATTTCTTGGATGCGAGTCAATTCATCTTCTGACAAGACATACTCGTCCATGTCTGGGTATTCTTTTTTCATCTGCTCTAAAATGGCATCTTTGAATTCCAAGACGGTCATTTTTTCTGGCAATTCGTTGTTGATATTGGTCACACGCGCACGAACCGATTTCACACCTTTAGACTCAATCTTATCCTTGCTGACTTTCAGAGCATCTCCCAAGACCGTCATATCCACATCAAATAAGAGACAGCCATGGTGCATCATACGTCCCTTGGCATAGGCTTGGGCATTGCCGCAAATCTTTTTCCCGTCAATTTCAAGGTCATTGCGACCCGTAAAATCAGCCTTAACCCCAAGAGTTGCCAGCGTGTCAATCACAGGTTTTGAGAAGGTTTTAAAATCAAAGGCTCCTTCATCTGCCTTATTCGAAATAATCGTGTAGTTCAAGTTATTCAAATCATGATAAACCGCACCACCACCTGACAGACGGCGGACAACATGAATCCCATTGGCATCTGTATATTCCTTGTTGATTTCCTGAATGGCATTTTGGTGTTTTCCGATGATAATGGCAGGCTCGTTAATCCATAAAATAAAAATCTCATCAACATCGGTTAGTTCCTTGAAAGCATAGGCTTCTAAGGCAATATTGTAGGCAGGGTCATTACTGTTATTGACTATATATTTCATAGCGCACTCCTCATTTTTTATCACTATCTAGTATAAGGCAAACGCTGTCAAAATACAAGTGATTGCTATTTGGATTTGCAAGCAAAAAATGAGTGGGAAAATGACGGTCGGGACCTGAGCCTAAAAACTAGAGAGAGCTTTTTTCGAAAGTGTCGAGTTCCTTGCCATTGCTAGCAATAACTTTTTTATACCAGTAAAAAGAGTCTTTAGGAATCCGTTTTAGACTGCCTTCTCCCTTATCATTCTTGTCGACATAGATGAAACCATAGCGTTTGCTCATTTCACCCGTCGAAGCAGATACAAGGTCAATACAGCCCCAAGGAGTATACCCTAGTAAGTCCACACCATCTAGCTCGACTGCTTTTATCATCTCTGAAATATGGTCTTTCAAATACGCAATCCGATAAGAATCGTGAATCATCCCATCCTCTTCCACATGGTCGACTGCACCCAAACCATTTTCAACAATGAATAGGGGCTTCTGGTAACGTTCATAGAGAGCGTTCATCGTAATTCGTAGACCGACAGGGTCAATCTGCCAACCCCATTCACTACGGTCAAGGTAGGGATTGCGGAGAGTCGCAAAGACATTGCCAGCTGTCTGCTCACCTTCTCGCTCTAAAGTCCCCGTCAAACGTGATGAATAGTAACTGAAACCAATATAATCGACCGTATTGTCTCTGAGCACCTGTCCATCTGTCGCGTCCATCTCTAGAACAATACCCTCGCGTTCTAAATACTTCAACGCATAGGCAGGATAGTAACCACGTGACTGAACATCAATGAAGAAGAAATTGTCCCGATTTTTGTCAAGCGCATCAAAAACATCGTTGGGGTGGCAGGTCTGTGCATAATACTGACCAGCAGCTAACATACAACCGATTTGGAAATCAGGATTGATAGACTTAGCCAGCGCTGTCGCTTTAGCACTCGCAACCAACTCATGGTGGGCAGCCTGATAAAGGACCTGTTGCTTATTCTCCCCCTCTTCAAACCGAATTCCTGCTCCCATGAAAGGAAGGTGCATCAACATATTGATTTCATTGAACGTCATCCAATACTTGACCTTATCCTTAAAGCGAGCAAAGATAGCCTGACAATAGGCAAGGTAGCAATCTATCATTTGACGGCTCTTCCAACCACCAAACTCTTCAATAAGCTGTAGCGGCGCATCAAAATGGCAAATCGTAACAATTGGCTGAATATCATACTTCAACAACTCATCAATGACAGCTTCATAAAACGCTAAACCTGCTTCATTTGGTTCTTTTTCTAAACCTGTTGGAAAAATCCGCGTCCATGACATCGAAAAGCGGTAGGCTTTAAATCCCATTTCTGCCATCAAGGCAATGTCTTCTTTGTAATGATGGTAAAAATCAACCGCTTCGTGAGCAGGATAGTAGCTACCTTGCGGCAACGTTCGATAGTCCATTTCACCCCGCATTACTGGAAAACGATTCTCCCCCTTCGGAATAACGTCTACACTAGACAGCCCTTTTCCACCAGTTTGATAGCCACCCTCGAATTGATTCGCCGCAGTTGCTCCACCCCATAAAAAGTCTTTTCTTAGTCCCATCTTGTCTCCCTCTCTTTATTTGACAAGGAAGGGAAGCTAGCCCGTTCCTTGCATCTCTATGGTATCCATCCAAGAACACCTGCTATACTCGCTCAATTGTCAACAAGACTTCACCGACAAATACCTCTTGATTTTCTGTCGGTAAAATTGCTTTAAAATCAGCAGAATTAGTAATAATAACTGGTGTAATCCGTTCATATCCTTTAGCATCCACCTTGTTAAAATCAACTTCAACAAGCGGCGTTCCCACTGTAACAGTTTGTCCTGGCTGCGCCAATTGTTTGAACCCTTCTCCTTTTAAATTAATGGTATCCAGTCCGATATGAATCAAGACTTCCACACCATCAACTGTTTTTAAGCCAATAGCATGTTTCGTTTCAAAAATCGTTACAACCTCTCCCACAATTGGAGAGCTAATCACAGATTCCTCTGGAATAATCGCGACACCTTGCCCCAACATTCCAGAAGCAAAAGTTGGATTGCTCACTTCACTCAAGGCTACCACTTTTCCTTTGACCGGTGCTGCAATGGTATCCGTTGTTGTAGCGACAATATCAGCTACCTCAACATCGGTAGATTCTTTGTATAAAATAAATGTGGCTATAAAGGCTATAATAACAGAGAGAATTAAACCAGCAATCGCTACATAGAAATAATAGAACGTATCGCCACCAATATAGCTTGCAATCGTTAGCAAACCTGGCGAACCACCTGCAAAGTTTCGTGCATTCATTATACCTAAAAAGAAGCCGCCAATTCCACCTGCAATCATGGAACCATAAAGCGCCGCCTTATTTTGCAAGGTAATCCCATATAAGGCTGGTTCTGTGATCCCAAAGATAGCTGTCAAACCAGCTGATGAAGCCAAGGCTTTTTTGTTGGCATCTTTTGTCTTCATTGCAATTGCTAGAGCCGCACCACCTTGCGCCACATTTGAAGCCAACATCCCTGGCTGAGCAACTGTGTCATATCCCAAGGTCATACGATTATTGATACCAATCGAAACTAAACCGTAATGCGTACCTGTCATAACTAAAAATGGCGAGAAGATTCCGACGACTGTTGGCACCACCCATGGTCCAAAATTCTCTAATAACTGGAAGAAAGTTCCCAACCATTGACCAACAATCGCTCCAATAGGTCCTACCACTACAAAAGTTACGATTGAGGTCGTTAGCATCGTCAACAAAGGAACTGAGAAGAACTTAATTGCCTTAGGCGAAATCTTATCTGCTAGCCGTTCGGCGTAACTCATGAACAAGACTGCTAAAATCACGGGAATAACTGTAGAAGAATAAGAGGCGACTGTAATTGGCAGACCAAATAAGGCAATCCCACCGCCTGATTCTTTTGCTTCCATCACCATAGTAGTGAATGTTGGATGGAGTAGCATTGCTCCCATCAACATTCCTAGGTAAGGGTTGGTTTTAAATTGACGAGCCGCAGTCCCTCCTAAAAAAATCGGAAGAAAATAAAAACCAGCATCCCCAATAAAGTTCAAAATCTGATAATTTTGGTCTGTATTTTCAACAAGATGAAACACAACCAAAATAGAGAGAACTGCCTTAATCATACCAGCTGCGGTAATGACGGGAAGAATCGGTGTGAAGATACCTGAAATGGACGCCATTAGACGAACTCCTAAAGATTGCTTATGAACCGTATCAACTTTATCCTCTTCTTTAAAATCACCAACTTGTATCAATTCGCGATAAACATTTCCCACGTCACTCCCGATAATAACTTGGTACTGTCCTCCGCTTTGAACCACACCAACCACACCAGCTAGCGACTTGATAGTATCCGTAGAAGCTTGCGCTGTATCTTTTAATTCAAAACGAAGCCGTGTCGCACAATGAGTAACGCTATTCACATTTTCCTTACCACCCACACCTTGTAAGATTTGAGTAGCTAATTGTCTATAATCCATAAACATCTCCTTTGTGATTTCTTATAGTTCCATCATAACAAAGTCCAAAATGAAAGCGAATACTTTTTGAAACATTTCGAACTCAGTTCACTATTTTGTCATCTTTTTTCTTAAAATTTGTAAACAGAGTTCACAACCTGCTATAATAAGTGAAACGACATTTAGAGAGGAAGAAATATGCTACTTCATGAACGAATGGAACATACCTATTTTCCACCCAGTGAACAAATCATTGTCAACTATCTATTGACAGAGGAACTCAATATCAGCGATAAAACAACTGCCCAAATCGCCAAAGAAACATTCAGTTCAAAATCCACCATTGTCAAAGTGGCAAAGCGGCTACAGTTCACCGGTTGGAGCGACTTTAAAAAGGCCTATATTGCGGAGTTAACCTACCTGCAGAATCACGAAGGGGGAATTGATGCAAACTATCCTTTCGATGAAAAAGAAAATCTATTACGAATTTCACAGAAAATCGCCCAACTAAAGCAAGAAGCCATCGCCGAGACCCAATCCTTACTCAATTTTAAAGTTCTAAAACAAATCACCGACATTCTTTTACAGGCCAAGAATATCCATTTATTTGCCCTCAGTAATAATCTCTATCTTTCAAAAGAATTTCAATATAATATGGCCCGTATTCGTAGAAGAGTTGAGATTCATGATATTTTAGGAGAAGGAATTTTTGCAGCAACCTTAGCTTTGCCAGAGGAATGCGCGATTATCATCAGCTATTCGGGTGAAAGTACCCAGTTAGTCCATTTTTTAGAAATCTTAAGAAAAAACAGGGTCACGACTATTCTTATTACCAATATTGGAGATAGTACAATGGCCCGCATGGCTGATTACACACTCCGTATCGCAACCAAAGAGAGGCTCTATACCAAGATAGCCACCTATGCCAACGATGCTTCTATCACCTATCTTTTGGATGTATTATACTCTTGTGTATTTCAAAAGGATTATCATACAAATGTTGAATTGCGGCGAAAAAGTTCTAGCATCTTTGAAACCAGTCGCATCAGCCAACATGGCATCAAAGAATAACTGTATAGAAAAAAGAGGCTTTCGCCTCTTTTTTGCTTATTTGCGTTTTGGTGGGTTGTGAATCGCTACTCCCAAGACATCCAAGAAGGCTTCGTACATGACTTCTGAGAAGGTTGGGTGTCCGTGAATAGATGCCGCTACATCATCCACTGTCAATTCTGATTCCATGATTGTTGCTGCTTCGTTAATCATTTCAGCTGCTACTGGTCCAATAATGTGAACACCGAGGATTTCATGGTATTTCTTATCTGCAATGACTTTAACAAATCCATGCGCTTCATTTGACGCAATTGCACGGCCATTGCCAGTAAAGCTACATCTACCAATTAAGATGTCATCTCCGTATTGCTCGCGTGCTTGATCTTCTGTCAAACCAACCATGGCAATTTCTGGATGTGTATAAACCGCTGCTGGTGTAAAGTCGAGTTTCGCCTTGTGGTGGTTACCCAAAATCGCATTTTCAGCTGCTACTTCACCCATACGGTAAGCAGCATGTGCTAACATCTTCGTGCCATTTATATCACCTGGTGCATAAATACCTGGAATCGATGTTTCTTGGTAGGCATTGACTTTGATACGACCACGATCCATTTCAAGGTTGAGATTTTCAAGACCTGCCAATTGTGGGACACGTCCGATTGACAGTAAGGCTTTTTCAGAAACAATTTCTGAACCATCGTTCAATTTAATGGTCAATTGGTTGTTAGCTTCAATAATTTCTGATACACCAACAGAAGTCAAGAATTTCATGCCTTTCTTAGAAAGCACTTTTTGTAGTTCAATAGACACTTCCCGATCCATACCTGGGATAATGCGGTCTGCCATCTCAACAACTGTTACTTCTGTACCGTATGAAGCATAGACAAGCCCAAGTTCCACTCCGACAACTCCACCACCCATAACCGTGAGGGATTTTGGAATTTCACGTAAATCGAGAATATCGTCTGATGTCAAGACAAGTTTAGAATCGATACCTGGGATGTTGATACGTGATACTTTTGAACCTGTCGCAAGAACGATGCTACGACCTTTGATGGTTTGGCTACCGATTGTGACAGTCTTGTCAGGGTTTACTTGACCAAGACCGTTGAAGATGGTTACCTTATTGGCTTTCAAGAGACCTTGTACCCCACCTGTCAATGTCTTCACAACTGAGTTTTTGAAGTCTACAGTCTTGTCCATGTCAATGGTGTAGTTGGTTGAAGCAAGGTTGATACCCCGACCAGCCGCAATCTTCAAGCCGTCAAGGATTTCTGCATTTTTAAGATACGTTTTTGTTGGGATACATCCTTTGTTCAAGCATGTTCCACCAAATTCTGATTTCTCAACGATAGCGATTTTTCCGCCTAATTGAGCACCACGAATGGCTGCGTAGTATCCTGCAGGACCTCCACCGACAACGACCATATCGTATTCGTCTGCTGCAAGTTCTGCTTTGGGAGCTACTGGCGCTGTAGCTGGTGCCGCTGGTACTTCAAGTCCTGCTGCTTTTAAGTCTGCAGTTGCTTGAGCAACATCTGCTGCTGGCGCTGCACCTGCATCCACTACTTCGCCTTCTGCGCCGATGTAGCCAATCACTTCTGTTACAGGTACTGTTTCACCGTTTCCACGAACGATTTTTAGCAAGATACCAGAATCTTCTGCTTCCAATTCCATGCTGGTCTTATCAGACATCATTTCTAAGATAACATCACCCTCGTTTACGACATCACCTTCTTGTTTTTTCCATTCGATGATTTCGCCTTCTTGCATGTCAACGCCAAGTTTCGGCATAATAATTTCAACTGCCATAATTATGATACAGAGAACGTCAAAATGCGACCGAATTTTAGGAGTCCAACATAGGATGGTTTGCATCCAAGGAGGACTATCTAAATTCCGAGCATTTAGTTCGTGTTTAAATCAAACGAACTCGTTCTACATCCTTTCTTTATTTTGTTTAAAAGTTCTTCTACTGATAACCGATACCGTTATTTCGTACTCAAATCAGCAATTCCAATGGATTTTCAAGTAAGTTTTTCAAATCCACCATAAACTTAGCACCGTTCATACCGTCAATAATACGGTGGTCAATGGTCAAGCAGAGTGCCATAATTGGACGGATTTTGATTTCCCCGTCGATTACGACTGGTGTTTGAACAGTCGAGCAGACACCAAGAATTGCTGAGTTTGGTTGATTAATAATTGGGTTAAAGGTCTTGGTACCAAACATACCGAGGTTAGTAATAGAGAAGGTTGAGCCAGACATTTCTGCCCCTTTCAACTTACCTGATTGCGCTTTTTGAATCACATCTTTTGATGCCACTACAAAATCAGAAAGGCTCATCTTATCTGCTCCGTGAACAACTGGTACGACCAAACCGTCATCCAAACCAACGGCAATTCCAAGGTTGACAAATTTATGCAACTCAATTTCTTGTGCATCGTTGATGAGAGAGGCATTCATGTAACGGTGCTCTTCTTTCATCAAGGTACGGGTAACCGCTAAACCAATCAAGTCCGTAAAGGTAACTTTCAAACCTGTCTTATTCATGATTGGCTCAAGAACTTGCTTACGAAGTGCCATCAAGTTGGTCATGTCAATATCATAGTTGAGCGTAAAGGTTGGTGCAGTCAAGTAAGAGTTGACCATACCTTTTGAAATTGCCTTACGCATTGGGCTCATCTTGATGATTTCAACACCTTCTGGCAATTCTTTGGCTGGTTTTTCTGCTGCTTTTGCTGCAGTTTGCTCTATAGCTGCTGGTTGTTTCACTGCTAGGGCTGCAAGAACATCTTCCTTGACAATCTTGCCGTTGACACCTGTTCCAACAATCTCTTCAAGATTGATTCCTTTATCAGCTGCGATACGACGAGCAAGTGGCGTTGCTTTAGGAGCAGCACCTTTGAAGTCTTCGACGTCTGACTTGTGGACACGACCATTTGCTCCTGTTCCTGGAACAAGTCCAAGATCAATATCCAAGTCTTTCGCTAATTTACGAGCTGCTGGGGTCGCACGTACTTTTCCACCACCCTGGGGTTTTGCAGCTGGCGCAGGAGCTGCCGCTACTGCAACGGGTGCTACTTCAGCAGGTGCGCTTTCTTGTGCCGAAGCAGGCGCTGAGCTTGTCACTACATCTACGCTTTCGCCCTCTGCTCCGAGATAGGCAATCACTTCTGTAACAGGTACGGTTGCGCCGTTTCCATGAACGATTTTAAGAAGGACACCTGAGTCTTCTGCTTCTAATTCCATACTGGTCTTATCAGACATCATTTCCAAGAGAACATCGCCTTCATTGACCACATCACCCTCTTGTTTTTTCCACTCGATGATTTCGCCTTCTTGCATGTCCACACCGAGTTTAGGCATGATAATTTCTATTGCCATGTAATCTTCCTTTCTGTTTTTGCCATTCTTTTTCCATTAGCAAACAAGGGAGCGACGGCTGTGAATCATCACAAAACCGTCTTCCTTTCTTTTATCCTTTATTCACTTGTTTGTAAATTGCAGCTTTAATTTTTTCAACACTTGGTAAGACTGCATTTTCAAGAATGTTGGCGTAAGGAACAGGAACGTCATCAGAAGCGATACGAACAACTGGGGCATCTAGGTAGTCAAATGCTTCGCTTTCTGTAATGATAGATGCAATCTCACCGATGAAACCACCTGTTTTGTAGGCATCGTTGACAAGGATAACTTTTCCAGTTTTCTTAACAGAATTGATAATCAATTCTTTGTCAAGCGGAATAAGCGTACGTGGATCAACCACTTCTACGCTGATACCTTCTGCTGCTACTTCATCAGCTGCTTGAAGAACACGTTCCAACATACGACCGTATGATACGATTGTCACGTCTGTTCCCTCACGTTTGATTTCCCCTTTTCCAAGTGGAATGTAGAAGTCTGGATCAAGGTTCACTTCTTCTTTTTTACCATAGAGCGCTTTTGGCTCTAGGAAGATAACTGGATTGTTATCAAGGATAGAAGATTTCAACAAACCTTTTGCATCATTAGCAGTACCTGGTGCTACTACTTTGATTCCTGGAATATGGGTCAACCATGCTTCAAGAGACTGTGAATGTTGTGCAGCTGAGCCAATTCCTGAACCTGAAGCCACGCGGAAAGTGACAGGTGTTTTCAAGCCACCACCAAACATATAGTTGGTCTTAGCTGCTTGGTTAACAATAGCATCAAGGGCAATGGTAATAAAGTCCATAAATGTCAAGTCAACAATTGGACGAAGACCCGTCTGAGCTGCTCCCACTGCTGAACCTGCAATCGCTGCTTCTGAGATAGGTGTGTCGCGGACGCGTTTTTCACCAAATTCTTCCAACATTCCAACAGAGGTACCGAAGTCTCCACCGTAGATACCTACGTCCTCTCCCATTAAGAATACGCGTTCATCCTTACGCATTTCCTCGCTTTGAGCCAAGTTAATCGCTTCACGCAAGGCCATTACTTTTGTTTCAGTCATGTTTTTCTCCTAGAAAATATCAAATCTTGGTCCCTTTAAACGGAACACTTTCAATCGTTTTCGATAACTATGCTTATGCTTTGCCTATTTATTAGTCCACAAAAACATCTTCGTAAGCAATCGAAATGTCTGGATCTGGACTTTCTTGAGCAAATTTTACAGATGCTTCAACTTCTTCTGCAACTTGCGCTTCAATGGCATCCAATTCTTCGTCTGTTGCAATCTTGTTTTCTGTCAAGTACGCACGGTATTTTTTAAGCGGATCTTTAGCTTTCCAAGCATCTACTTCTTCCTTAGTGCGATACGCACCAGCATCTGCAGTTGAATGCCCAAACCAACGGTATGATTCCACCTCTACAAGAGCAGGGCCATTTCCAGCACGTACGTATTCGATAACTTCGTGCATTTTTTCGTAGACCGCTACGACATCATTGCCATCTTCCACATAATGACCTGGCATACCATAGGCATCTGCACGAAGGTAAAGATGAGGAATTTTAGTTGAATACGTAATATCTGTTGAAATCCCATAACGATTGTTGATAATAAAAAAGATAACTGGCAAATTCCAAACAGCAGCCAAGTTCATTGACTCATGGAAGCTACCTTCATTGGTTGCTGAATCTCCTGAAAAGGCGATCACGATATTGTCTGTTCCAAGATATTGTTGTGTCAGAGCGGCACCTACTGCAAGGGCATAACCTCCACCAACGATACCGTTTGTTCCATAATTTCCTTTTTCAAGGTTAGCTAAGTGCATAGAACCACCACGCCCTTTTGAGGAACCAGTAGCCTTACCTGCAAGTTCAGCCATCATGGCATTGATGTCAATTCCTTTGGCGATGGTTTGACCATGACCACGGTGATTTGAAAAGATAATATCTTGATCTGTCAAGTCTGCAATTGCTCCGACAGAAGCAGCTTCTTCTCCGACTGAGAAGTGAGTCATTCCTTGTACAAATCCACGGCGAACGAGTTTATTCAATTTCATATCCACATCACGGATTTGTTGCATTTTTAAAAACATATCTAAATGTTTTTCTTTTGAAATAGATACCATATTTTCCTCCAAAGTATTTCTGTTTCCTCTCTATGATAATGCAAAATTTCACAATTTGCAAATAATTTAACCGTTTTCCCCTTAGTCTTATAGTTTAGAAAAACACCTATCTTCGTGCGTTTTTTCACAAATTTCCAGAATTATTTCTCCTTTCATGTTGTTTTTTTCACAAACTTATTTTTACCATTGAATCGTCAAACATTTTATGGTAAGATAGCCGTGGAGGTCGCTATGGATTTCGATTTATTTCTATTAATTTGCAACTATATTGGTACTATTTCCTTTGCTGTTTCTGGAACGATTAAGGGATTCAATAAGAAACTCGATATTTTTGGGATTACACTCCTGGCTACGATTACAGCTATCGGTGGAGGTGTCATCCGAGATACCATGGTCAATCAAATTCCCGCCGCTCTTATGGAGCCTTCTTCTATCTATCTCTCAATCGTTGTATCCATTATCATGTACCTTTTTGTCATTACGAAGAAAAATGAATCACTACGCGACAAAACCTTATATCAATTTCTCAGTAAGATCAATCTGGTCTTTGATGCGATTGGACTCGTCATCTTTGCCTTGATTGGAGCTAGCACCGGTGTGGAATTAGGATTGAATTGTCTAACATCAGGTATTTTAGCAGCCTTGACTGGAGTTGGTGGGGGAATTATTCGAGACTTGTTGGTCAATGAGACTCCTCTTGTCTTGAAGGAAGATGTCTATGCTGTGCTAGCTCTTTTTACAGGTATCAGTTACCATATCCTTGTCCTCGACTGGACACTCCCCCGCATTCCTGTCTTTATCAGCCTCTTTTTCATCTTCCTACTCATCCGATTACTCGTTATCAAGTACCACATCAACCTTCCAAACATGGAAAAACCAAATAAAAAACGCTGAAAACCAGCGTTTTTTGCTTACCAACCACCTCTTGGTCCACCGCCGAAGCCACCACCAGGTCCGTCAGCAATGATTTCTGTTTTCTTTTCTCCATTTACTGTGACATCACCGCCGGTAAATTCGACACTGCCGTCAAAGTCAAATCCTGACGTCGGTGCTGTCACATTGATGCTTCCTCCTGAGATAAACAGATTACCATTTGAATCAAAGGCATCCGTATCCCCTTGACCAACGCTGACGTTGATTGTTCCACCAGTCACCTTGATAAAAATATCTGCTCCCATAGCCGTACTTGCGGCATTAATTCCATCATCTGTAGCAGTAACCGTGATAATTCCGCCGTTAATCGTGACATTTGTTCCTTCTAGCCCTTCGGTACTGCTTGTAACCGTTACTTGACCGTCGTCAATAATCAAACTTGATTCTGCCTTGATACCATCGTCCCCTGCTTGGACGGTGATCGTCCCACCTGAGATATGGACGATTCCCTTAGAGGCATCTTGGTCATTATTGGACTTAATCCCGTCATCTACTGCTATCACATCAATCGTTCCTCCAGTAATAGTGACGGAGTCTTTTCCACGAATACCGTCATCTGTAGCAGTGACCGCAATCGTCCCTGAATCAATCACAAGGTCATCTGAAGATACAATCCCGTCTTCAAAATTTCCTTCAACTGTCAAACGACCTGTTCCTGTAATCGTCAGATCCGCCTTGGAATGAATCGCACCCTCGATATTGCTATCGCTATGTTGCTTGCTATCTGAGACTGTATTTTCCGTCCCTTCTTGCAACTCTAGCACAGCATTATCTGCTGCTTCGACATAAATAGCTGCTGTATCTTGACCGGAGATTGCCACTCCCGCCAACACCAAACGAACGTTACCAGTCGTGTTGACGGTAACACCTGCCGCTGTCGTCCCTTTTAGCACATAAGTCCCAGCCTCTGTAATCGTCAATCCTTCATTGGTCAAGGTTACTTCCTTGGTAGGCAAATTTTCCCAATCGATTGTACTCTCTGTTGTCTTTGATGTAGTCGCCACCGCCTGACTGCTTTGTGTCCCGCTAGCAGATGTTGTGCAAGCTGCCAATAAACTCATACTAGCAATTACCACAGATGATACCAATGCTTTTTTAAGTTCATATGTTATTCCTCAATTTCTATCATTTTCAATACCTAAGGAAAGTAAACAGAGATTTTCCATAGGATATCAATACAGGAAAAGTATACATCTGTTTTCTGAAAAAATAATTAAACTTTTCTAAATGAAAACTTAAATAATATTATTGGATAAATAAAAAGGGGAGCTACCACTATCCTCCCCCTAGTTACTCTATTTTCAGTCATTCTGAAAATAAAAGCCCGATGTTTGAGCTTTTTATAATGATGTTTTGAATATCTCCAAATCAACCACTTTATCACAAACTCTGGCTAATAATTCATCATCATGGGAGATGAGCAGGACTAGCTTGCCCTTTGATTTTAACAGTTCAAGCTGTGTGGAAAGTTGTACCATTTGCTCTCTATCAAGACCACTGGAGGGCTCATCAAAGATAAAAATTTCTTTGTTGCTAAACAGACTAGCTGCTATCATCAGGCGCTGCTGCTCTCCCATGGACAAACTCATCGGATGACGGTCTAAGAGATGTGAAAGCCGAAAAGCATGTAATACGTCTTCATCTAGCTGATTCATGCCCGTCCCCAAGCGCAATTCTTTCTCTACTCGCTCTGTAATCAATTGCTGTCGGACATCTTGCATAACATAGGCTATTTTGGCAAGTCGTTTTCGTGCAGTTAAAGATTCTCCCTGCCAACTAACAGCCCCTGTCTTATCTCCTTCTAAGCCGACAAGAGAACGAGCAAAACTCGTCTTTCCAGAACCATTTGCTCCGACAAGACCAACAACCTGTCCAGGCGCTAACACCAAATCATTTAGCTGGTAAAGAGAATCGCCATGGTTGTAAACATGGAAATTTTGCACTTCCAGACCTGCTTGGTCATTGGTAAACGAGTGAACCAATTCCCTCACATGCGCTTGATAGAAATTAAGACTTACTGCCCGCAAGCCCAGTTCTGCTCGCTGTTGCTCAGAATAGGCAAGAAAATCATGCGCAGGCAGATGCTCTACCAGCTCCCCCTCATAAAAATACGCATAAGAATCCGCTATTTCATTTAGATAGGACAGCCGATGCTCTGCAATGATGAGCGTTTTCCCCTGCCCTTTCAAGCTACGGAGCAACTCCTGCACTCGCTCTACACCTGCCGCATCTAGATTTGCGGTCGGTTCATCAAAAATCATAATGTCTGTTCCCTGCATGGCTGCGGTACTAATCGCAACGATCTGCTTTTGCCCACCCGACAAGGATTCCAACTTCTGGTCCAGTAGGGGGGGCAAGTCGAAACGCTCTGCGACCTCTGCCAAGCGTTCAGAAATAGCCGTACGTAGCATCCCTTGATTTTCACAAGGAAAGACCAGCTCTTGCAGGACGTCTTGGTGAAAAAACTGGGTTGCTGGATTTTGAAACACAGACGAAACTTGATAAGCCAATTCTTCCACACTGCTTTCTTCATGGGACAAGGGGCCGATTCGCAAACTTCCCTCAATCTCCCCTTGATAATACTCTGGAACTAGACCATTGATAAGGTGTAACAACGAAGACTTGCCCGAACCACTTGGTCCGCATAAAACCAAGCACCGCCCCTTTTCAAGGCGCAAATCCTTTACCTGACAGGCTGTTTTGTCACTATGCGCATATCTCAACCGTAAGTCCTTTGCTTCTAGTTGTATTTCAGAATAAGAAAACTGAGACACCATGCACAGATACTCCAATCTAGCCAAGTCCAATGGGACTGGACAAACTCGCTTGGTCTATTGGTCATCGCAACCCCCTTGGTCAAGGTTGCAATGGTCAAATCTTGAGCTGAGCGCAAGAGTGACATCATCAAAGGAACCAAGACACATTCCAAATAGCGATGCGGCTGTAAGAGAATATCTCGCTTTCTCAGAAAAATTCCCCTTGTTTTCAAGGAAATATGCACCACTCGCACCTCTTTTCTAATCATCGGTAAAAAACGAAACATAACGCCTAGGGTCAACAGAAAACTCTCTGGTAAATGCCATTTTCTCAGACCATGAATCAATTCATAGGCTGAAGTCGTCAACAGAAGAAAATGCCCAGCCATCAAGGGAATCCAGATATGACTAAGCATGAAGGTAAAGCGAAAGAGCCACATCGGGAGTAAATCCACTTGGCTCAACTGGTAGACCAAAAAATAGCCTAAGACTGTCACGAGTGCCATTTTGATACGACCGACAAGCAGGCAACAAACTGCAATTCCTAGGAGCAGATAAGCACGCTCCCAAGCCGTCACATGCAGACCATAGGTCACTCCTGCAAAAATACTTAACAGGACCTTGCTTCTGGCATCAAATCTCATTGCAGCAACCCCGATTTTTTGAAGGATTTATCGACCATTTTTTGTCCTATAATGGCACCAATCAAGGCACCAACGATAATGGTGGCAGATAGCCACAAAACATTTCCAAACGTGAAATCAACCATGACTCTGGCAATGTATTCTGCAGACTTTCCACGCGCCATTAAATTAGCCTCATAGGCATCCTTCATTAACCACATGAGAATGATTGGCCCTAAATTCCCAAAAGAAAATATGATAAAACTCAAGATGTTAAGCCATTTTTGCTGGTATTGACCTTGCTTGGCCACAAGATCTCCTGCAATCCCAAAGATTAAACTAGGCAGAAAGGCTGAGGCCATATAGCCTGACATAAAAAAGAAACAAGCCATAACACCACTAACCAGGGAAATTGAACCAAATTTTCCCACTTTCGAGAGCAAGACCATATAGACTGGACCACCTATCACAGCTGAAAAAGCTGGTGCATACATCATATTCCCCGAACGGTCAAATACGGCTGCGATTAAGGTCCCTAGCCCTACACATAAAAAATACAAGGCCGCAAAAGCACCTGTTACCATGATATCTTTTACCTTTAATTGTTTCATCATTTTCTCCATCCATTTTGAGGAGTATCTCCCCATTTCAGTGCCTAACAGGCACCTGCCTACCTCAAGTGATACTATGATACCATGAATCGGTATACCTGTCTATCCTTCGCTAAGCGCTACCATACCATTGTCAACTCGGAAAATCTGATCCGCACAGGCGATAGTACTAGTCCGATGAGAAATAAGAAAGACCAGTCCATGACATTCCCTTTTTATCAATTGAATAAACAAAGCTTCATTAAGCGAGTCCAAATTGCTTGTCGGTTCATCAAAAATGTAGACATCTGCCTGTTTTAGCAAAGCTCTCATCAGCTCCAAACGTTGTGCTTCTCCAGCAGAAAAACTAGTTGTATCCACAATTGTATCTAAACCTAATTCAGCTTCTAAAATTCGTTCTTTCATCCTGCATTTTTCTGCCAGATTCAAAATCTCTTCATCCGAGATATCCTCCCTTCCTAAAATTATATTCTCACGAATCGTCTGTTTGAAAATCTGAGGAACTTGCGGAACATAGGCAAAGTGAGACTGCAACTCGTCTGGATGCAATGTCTTACTATTCGTTTGATTCAGTTCAATTGTCCCAGATTGCCAATCATACCAACGCATGATTAGCTTCATCAAGGTAGATTTCCCAGCACCCGACGGGCCAACGATACCGATAATGCCACCTTTTGTAAAGTCTACAGTTAATTGATCATAAATGTCTTGTTCCTTGTCTTCATAGGCAAAATGGATGTTACGTAAACGAACGGCATCAATCGTATCTACCAGCGACTCTCCTGATTTTTCCATTTCTGTTTCATCAAGCATCGAAAAGATATTTCTTCCGGCATTCATCGCTCGTTTAAAGCCTAGCGGTAAGCGACTTAATTCTAAAAATGGAGCAAAAGAACTTGTAAATGCAACGACCACGGAAAGACCTGTTACTACATCTAACCTCTCACTCTCAACAAGATAGAACGTTCTCCAAGCAAAGAAGGTAATCGCTAGGCCAATCACCAAAAAGCTATAGGCTTGCTGCATAAAATTTGTTTGGGCGACCTGTCTTTCCTGTCGATTGACTTGCTGACTTTGCTGATTCAAGACAGTCATATAGGCATCCATTTGTTGGAATTGAAGCAGGTCTTTGACAGCCTTCAACCCTTGAATAAAAGAAGCTACATAGGCTTTTCGTTCCTGATTTTGCTCCTGTAAAATCGGAGTCAGCCGCCTAGCAAACTGATTGGGTAGGTAAATAGCCAACAGGCTGTAAGTAAAAAGTGCTACGCAAGCCAACCCCCAATCCTGCCCGACCATTCCTCCAACCATCAAAAGCGTGACCAAAATTCCTGTCGAAATCGGGGCCAAGGTATGGGCAAAAAAGATTTCCAACGCCTCAATATCCTCTCCAATCATCTTCAACAAAACACCACTATCTTGCCGGTCTAATTTTCCTGGAGCCAAGGCACGCAGTTTAGCAAATATCATCCTCCGAAAAGCAGCTAGGCTATGAAATGCTACATAATGCCCAAAATAATGTTCGCCATACCGAAAAGCCCCTCGTAATAGTCCAAGTAATATCAATACGAGAAGGAAGACAAAAGAAGGTGTTTCCCCTGTTTGCAAGGCGTGTCCTGCTAATTGGACTAAAATAACTGGTATGCCAATCGTCGTCACAAATCCTAAAACGGCAAATAGTACCGCAACTGCTATAAATGGCAGTAAGTACCGCATCGTCTTAATCAACCGTGGAATCAAGATCTGCGTTGGGTATTTTTCCTTATCCATAAATCGACTCCTCCAATTGAGCTTGGGTATCCACCAGATTGCGGAAATCCGGCTGTTGTTGGTACAATTCGTCAGCGGATCCGACAAACGCCTCATGATGTGACAGGAAAAGGACCTGATCTGCCAGATACACCTGCTTCATCTTGTGCGTAATCATGACAACAATTGCTATCTCTGAAACCAGCTGGATTAGTTGGTAAATCAACGCTTCATTGTCCGCATCAACACTCGATGTGATTTCATCAAAAATATAGAGAGAACGCTTGGCTAATATCGCACGTGCACAGATGACTTGTTGACGTTGACCAGGTGACAGCATTTCTCCATTTTCGCCTACAATCGTTTCCAGACCTGCTGGCAATTCATGGATAAATTGCAAAACACCATGCTTATCCATCCATGCCAGAATTTCTTCTCTCGTCCAATCACAAGCCATGACCAAATTGTCATAAATAGACTGATTCAAAAGATAGGATTGCGCAGATACATACAGGATTTGACGATTGATTTCTGCTTGCGATAAATTTAATAAGGAAGTTTGGCCGAGCAAAATTTTTCCTGTTTGAGGGACCAATCGCTTCATCAGCAACTGCGCCAAGGTGGTTTTCCCTTGACCAGACGCTCCTGCAACTGCATAGATATGACCAGAAGTCATCTCCAATTGAACTCCTTGTAAGACCACCTTTTTATCGTATGCAAACGTTACATCCTGCAATCGTACCTGGTCGAAATCTGCTAAAACAGTTCCTTCTTCTTCGCCTTTTTTCTGTATCCCATCCAAAAATCCAAAAATCCGATCTGCCATTTTGGTATTCATCATGACTAAATGCATCCCATAGCCCTGCTCTCGAATTGGTGCAAAAAATTCCGTTGCAATGAGGACAAAGAAAACGAAAGAAGATAAAGACAATTGCCCAGCCACTAATTGACCAACCGCTACGAACCCTGAAAGCCCTATTCCCAGATACATAACCGCATCCATGTAACCAACCGCCTGCAATTGAAAGCCAAGCAATTCCATTGTCGCATCTCGGAAGTCTTCTGCCTGCTCGTTGAAGGTCTTTTCATAGGTCGCATCTGCTTGATAGGCGTATAAAGTGTTTAACCCCTTTAAATCATCTAAGAAAAGATTGCCAACATCCATGTAAGAAGCCCAGTAGCGGTTCATGATACGTTTTGACCGCTTCTGCATCAGGATAATGGAAATCGGAATCAACGGAAGAGCCAGAACAAAAATCGCACTTCCAAGAGGGAAGATCCAAGCAACTAAGACGAGGACAGTTGTACAATTCAAGTAAGTCCTAAGGGACATCGTGAGGTAATGAGAATAATAGGTGTCCAAACTGTCGATTCCTTGCGACGCAACCGTAAAAACATCTGCCGCCGTTGTCTCAGACTCAAACTGGCCATCTCGCGCAATCAAAGCCTGAAAAAAAGAACGCTTAATCGCATCGCGAGCAAACTGTGAGCCAATTCCCTGCAAACGCTTGGCAACAATAGAGGCCAGAAAACCGACAAGATTGACAGCGACCAGTCGAAGCACTAACTCTCCTAACTCAAATACTCCTCCAGCCATGTAGACCGCAAAGCTCTGGCTAATCCAATAAAAGCTCAAAATCCGCACTAGAAACTGAATCCAGGATAACAGAGCTGCTGTATAAACCAAGCCCATTTTTGGACGTATCTGCTCCTTCAGCCTACTTAGCAAATATTTTTTCTTTTCTCGTGAGATTTTTTTCTCTTGACTCACCTGATAAACTCCTTCCTATACTTTGTGACTATTATAACATTCTTTGAATTGTCTGTAAATTCTAATTTAAAACATAAAAACGAGAAAGCGTTTTCCATTCATGGTATAATTGATTCAACAAAAGTAGAATTTTAACCAATCATCATAAGGAGAAAAAATGAAAAGGATTTTCCAATTATCGCACATTACAACAATTGTCTTATTCAGTAGCGCAACACTCCTAGTAGCCTGCACTCCTAACAAGTCAAGCACACAGCCAAGCACGTCTGAACAGACTAGTCACGTCAGTTCTTCTTCTAAGGAACTCAAGCAGGCAACCCCAGAAGATGATAAAAAATTTTATGCCGGTGTCTTTGAAGACTATCAAAAAATTCTAGAATACTACGCTACCTATAACACCAACCTTGCTCATATACAAGAATTACTGGGTAGCCTATCTATTGAACTCAATTCTTGGGTAATCGAAAGTGCCCTGTACTCTCCAAATAGCTTGCGCTACACTTTTCTCGATGTCAACCAAGACGGACAGAATGAATTATTGGTCAGTTCCTTCCAAGAAAATCAGCAAATTTTTCCAGTTGCTCTTTACTATTTAGAAAATAAAACTCCTAGTCTCTTTGCACAAGGTTTTGTCGCAGGTCATGGGGGAGCTAGAAATGCCTTTCGAATTTATCAAAACGGCGATGTGGTTACCGCTAGTTGGAACTCTGGAACAGGGGAAGGTACTGCAACACTTTATCAATTTTCAACAGATAGTCCCCAACCAAAACAAAGCGACCAAACCGAATTTCAGCTTGGCCCAATTAAACTGGATCAACTATGCGGCAAATCAAAAGAGGAAGAGCTAGACTTAACTGCTCTCGACTGGGCGTCGTTTGAAACACCTCAAAAACCTGCTACAGCCAAGGATACAACCGCTAAAAATATGGATATTAATGCTATTTCGGCTGGTGATTTCTCAAGCCTTGCAGGAACTTGGAAAAACGCACAAGGCTGGGTGTTGACCATTGAAGCAGACGGAAATATCGTTTATCCAGACTATCCTGAGGTCACTAAGTATATCAGCTTAAACAATGCCAAGATCACAAATGGAATACTGAGTGCTAACATCACAAACCCGAACATTCAAGCATCTGCAACTGTCCCTACCTTCTTTATTCCTAAAGGTGTTGCCATCACACCAATCGCAGAAAATGCCAGTGATCCGACAGACCAAACAAAAGACAGATTCTATTCCACTCAGCACTTCATGTCAGCTGATGAACTCCTTCAAGAAGTTTTCTATCGTGTAGAGGAATAAACGGACAGGTAACCCATGTAGCTCACCATATAAAAATGCGACTTATCCTTATTCAATACACGTTACTCGATCATCTGTAAACACAAGCCAGCAAGTTCACACTCTGCCTCTAACAACAGATAAAATCAGATTGGAGAAACAGCCGATTTCGGATGATTGTCTCCAATCTGATTAATTTGTGCTTTAAAAATAGCCCGTCAAGGGGGTTATACTCATTTAATATCAAAATCTAATTGGATTTTAGACAGTAACAAATGTAGTCTTATCTAAACACAAGATGAGTTTTTTTCGCCCAACAAATAAAGCACTGGCAATCATAAATGCTATGCCTACTCCTAAAGTTAGATATCCTTGCTGTGATGTGATTTGCGTATTATTTAATCCATAAGCTGTTTGCCCAGTCGTAACCATAAAACTGCTCATATAGGTCGTTGGAATTAAATGAGCGAGAGGCTGTAAGGGAACTACAAATTGTGGTAGCAAAACAGCACCTAAGCTCACGAGAAGTGAAATAAACAGTCCCAACATTTGATTTTTCACCAAACACATAATAAGGTAAGTAAATAAGGCAACGAAACAAGAAGCTAATAAAAACAATCCCAAACTTGGTAATATGGTCTGCCCAATAGCTGAAAAATAGATATCTTCCGTTCCCTCCATATGGAATTTAATAGGATAATCAGGATTCCCAACACCAAAAAGCAGTGAAGATACCGTACCCAATACCGCAAGTAGAAGGGCTGGAAGCACTATTCCCAATAAGGTAACTATCCCAACCTCTCTAATGACTCTCGTTGACATCTTAATTGGTAAAATTTGAAAAGTGTCTATCTTATCACGGTATATAGATCCAAAAAGATTAGAAACCACAAAAACCAACATAATCGTCACGAGAAAAGGTAGATAATAGATAGTTAAATTTTGCAAAAAACCTATCGTTTGGGTGGGAAAAGTCATGTTTTCAAAAGGATAGTTTTTATCTGATAAGGCTTGGTAATACAGAAGCCCCTCCTTAAAACCTTGAATAGCAGCCTCGTCTGCTCCATTTTTTTCCAATGTTTCAACAGCTTTACTTAAATGATTTACTTGTTCAGCATAAACAACAGCCCAATCACCACTGTTTATTGCCTTTAAAAATTCCTTTTCTTTAGCTAGTTGTTCTTTTCCATCAGATAAGTCTTGAGAAATTTTTTCTTTTTCTTCAGACGATAAACCTTCTGCATTTTTATCTCGTTCGAGTTGTTCAACATACAAACCCATTTGTAACACAGTAGCTTTGACATCACTTTTTAATATATCGTTATTTCTATTCCGACTATTCAGAAATAAGACGACGAGTGATAAAAAGAGTACCACAAGATAGGAAGCCCAAGTCAATTTATTCTTTAAAACTTTAGAAAATAAAAATTTAATATAGTTCATGCTGACACCTCAACCAATTTTTCCCGATTAAAACTCAGCATAACATCACAGTATTCAATTATATCTTCTCTGTAGTGAGAAGATATAATAATCATCTTCCCTTTATCTCGTAATTTCTGCAACTCAGAAAAGATAACACCTCGACTTTGCTCGTCAAGCCCATTTATGATTTCATCCATGAGTAGATAATTGGCATCGCTTACCAAATATAGACTAATGAGAAGTCGCTGTTTCATACCAAGAGAGTATTTTTTTATCGGAAGTTTGATATAATCCGACATACCTAACACCTTAATAATACTTGTAATATCAACTGAGGACGCCCACTCTTTTTGTATGAATTTCAAATAGCCTAAACCTGTTAAATTGGTATCAAACCAATCAGAATCTTCAAAATAAAATATTTCTCTTCTACCTTTAGAGGTTTCTGTCAATTTAAAAAGACCTTTTTCTACGGGTATCAAACCCATGATTGCCCTAAAAAAAGTTGTTTTTCCTGAACCATTGACCGCCACAATTCCATACATTTTTCCCCTTTCAAAGCAATAGGAAAAATCCGACAAAATAGAGTGCCTCGTTTTAAGAGTTAAATTATCTATCTTTAACATGGTTCTCTCCTTTCGAAAAAAGAGGCAAGGAAAACTCACCTCTTTTTCAGGCTATCAAAAGCCATTTGTAAAATAATTAACACGTTCAAATCGGATATAGTTCCAGCCACCACCCACTTGATAAGTGTCTTGTCCAGAATACTTCACATAGTATGGAATATCTACATATCTATACCTATGATAATTGCCAGAAAGTCCTGTAACTGTATTGTAATCGTATCTAAAACTTTTTGTAACAGTATCAGCTGAGACAGAAACAACTATAAGAAAAACACAATGCTACTACGAATAAAAACATTTTAATGACTGACTTCGTTTTCATTTTAGTCTCTCCCTTTCACAAATATCTGTCGTCTCCGACTAATATTTTTTCATCAAGTTTCTTAAGTTAAATCATAAGACTCAGCGACTAAGGTCAAAAATCACCATTTCTGTACTGTGAACAATTATCTCCTAGTATAGGTGCGCCTTCTACTAAGCTTTTGTTCGCCATTAAAACTTAATTGTCTCCATTTTTATATCTCGCAATGCACATAGGAGCCTCCTGTATTGAGAAACTTACACACTAAGCAACATTATATTCTATCTTTCACCCTGAGTTACAATAACGATAAATCTAAATTTGCATCAGTACCTCTCCCTTATCGCTATTTTATGCAACAAAGATAGTGTCTCCATTTTTATATCGACTTAAGTTAAATGCCATAAGGTTACCTCTCTGACATCTAAATTGTAAACTAGGCTTGTCTCCGTTCTTATGACGTCCAATATCAAAAGTCACCATGACGTCACCTCCCATAATACATTGAAGAACGATTGTTTGAAGACTCTTTGCCTCCATTTTTATACCTGTTGCAATTGAAAATTAGATTAGAGTTACTTTTTTCTCTTCTTCATTCCTATAACTTGATTATAAAGCAAGCGCTTCCATTTGTCAAATTTTGGATATTTTTCGTATCTTCCGAACATTCTTTTAAATAAAAAATAGCTAGCCTTTATTTATTTAAAAATCGTTCCATTTAAACGAACAATTCTATTTTTGAATTAGACCTTTTTGCTCTAAGAAAGTTACAGGGACTTTTCGGTAATAAAATAAAAACATTTTCTTCAGATAGAAGACAAAGTCCTTAGAATAGAGTTTCTAAGGACTTTGTCTTCTATCTGAAACAGCCCATTAAGGGCTATTTTTTAATCTTCATTTACGAATGGTAATAATGCCATTACGCGAGCGCGTTTAATCGCTGTTGTTACTTTGCGTTGGTTTTTAGCTGAAGTTCCAGTCACGCGACGTGGTAAGATTTTTCCACGTTCTGAAATGAAACGGCTAAGAAGCTCAGTATCTTTGTAATCAACATATTCAATTTTATTCGCTGCGATATAATCAACTTTTTTACGGCGTTTGAATCCGCCACGACGTTGTTGAGCCATGTTTTTCTCCTTTATAATTTTTATCTGTCCTTACCTAGAATGGTAAATCATCATCTGAAATATCCATCGGATTCGTTGTTCCAAATGGACTTTCCTCACGTGCAAAGTTTGGTGTAGATTGTACGGGCGCTTGATAGGAAGCATTGTAATCATTTCCGCCAGCAAATGAATTGCTTGCTTGATAACTGCCACCTTGGCCCTCACGTGCAGTACGACTTTCCAATAATTGGAAACTTTCTGCAACCACTTCTGTTACATAAACGCGTTGGCCTTGCTGGTTGTCATAACTACGAGTCTGAATGCGACCAGTAATTCCCACCAAAGCACCTTTCTTAGCCCAGTTTGCCAAATTCTCAGCTTGCTGGCGCCAGATGACCACATTGATAAAATCCGCTTCTCGCTCACCGCTTTGATTTTTAAAATTACGATTCACTGCAAGTGTAAAAGTCGCAACGGCCTGATTAGACTGTGTGTAACGAAGGTCTGCATCACGGGTCATACGACCAACTAGTACTACATTATTTATCATAATCTGCCTTCTTACGCGTCTAATTTTACAATCATGTGACGAAGAATGTCGCCGTTGATTTTTGAAAGACGGTCAAACTCTTTAAGAGCGACGTCATCAGTTGCTTCAACGTTGACGATGTGGTAAAGTCCTTCACGGAAATCTTTGATTTCGTATGCAAGACGACGTTTTTCCCATGCTTTTGATTCAACAACAGTTGCACAGTTGTCAGTCAAGATAGAGTCAAAGCGTGCTACCAAAGCATTTTTAGCTTCTTCTTCAATGTTTGGACGAATAATATAAAGAATTTCGTATTTAGCCATTGATATGTTCCTCCTTTTGGTCTAATGACTCATGGTCTAGCCACGAGTAAGTGAGGGTTGCTCACAAGGTATTATTATATCGCACTTTCAAGGAAATAGCAAGGAAAACAGCAGGATTTTTGACTGAAATATAAAAACATGACAAATTGTAAAATATAGTGCAACAAAAAAACTCATAGGGTTTCTTTCGTGTAAACTGTAAGTAACGACACCAACAGAACACGAGGGAACCTATGAGCTACTCACATTTTACCATAAAAGAGCGAC